>JBAXTC010000313.1:0-8331 GCA_037130375.1 Verrucomicrobiota bacterium
ATACCGGACGACCTGGTCGATGCGGCGAAGATCGATGGCTGCGGTGAGTTTGCCATCTACCGCCTAGTAATACTGCCGCTTATAAAGCCGGTCTTGGCGACGCTGGCGATATTCACCTTCATGCAGCAGTGGAACAATTTCATATGGCCGCTTATAGTCATAAATTCGAGCGAGATGCGTACGTTGCCGCTCGCTCTATCAGTTCTCAACGGCCAATTCGGCACGAGATTCGCGATGCTTATGGCGGCCGCAGTATTGGCGACGACGCCCATGCTTATCGTATTCCTGTTTTTCCAGAAGTATTTCATGAAGGGTATAGCGATGACGGGGTTGAGGTTGAAAGGGTAGGAAAGTCAGGCGAAGGTTGGGCGCAAAGTCAAAATGTCACAAGTAAAAAGGAAATCAAAATGAATAAAATTATAAAAAAAGTCGGATTGATGGTGGTTGCTGGTCGATGGGTGCTGTAATTAATTGTTGATTGCTGATGGTGTTGATAATATTGCTGGTTGATGCTGGGTGATGAGTGATGCGTGATGGATGGTGGTTAATGGTTGCTGTTATTGATGGTTGTTGATTGGTGGTTGATGGATGCTGTTGTTGGTGGTTGATTGTTGCCTGCTGATGGTTAAAGATGGCTGATGGTTAAAGATAGTTGTTATTGATGGAGACTGTAATTGATGGATGCTGGTGTTGGCCGGGCGTTGGCTGGCTTCGTCAATGATGCCGATATGTTCGGCACAACCTTGGCGGCTTACGCGAAGAGCGTTGTCCTGGAGGTGATGGGCGTTGGCCGCGCCGGTTCGCTGGTGGATTGGGAAGAGGATGTCGAGCAACGTGCGTACGTGTCGCTGTATTCGGCGGAGCAAATCATCAATTGGCAGGTTGGGCGCGTCAATGGGCGCAACGTGCCAACGCTGATTGTCCTTGGTGAGAACGTCGGCAAGCCGGCGGCTGGTCCTGGTGGCGATGAGTTTGCGCCGGAAACGGTGGAACAGATCCGGGTATTGAAATTGGTTGCTGGTGACGTGACGCCGGATGCTGGCGGCAAGCGAGAGTATCACTGCCAGGTTGACCTGTGGCAGCCGAAAGCCAGTCAGAAGGGTCTGGCGGGCGACCAAGCCAAAACAGAATGGCAGTTGGTTGAAACGAGAACGCCGTTGCGGTTGGGCAGGCCGTTGCCGCTGCTGCCGTTCGTTTTCCACGGTCCCCGCCACTCCCGGCCGGATGTGGACCGTTTGCCGCTCAGTGACATGATCGCGGTGAATCTGGACCATTTCCGCCTGGATGCCGATTTCAAGCATGGGTTGCATTTCACGGCGCTGCCGACCGCCTGGGTGAGTGGCTTCGACAAGACTGCGACCCTGCGAATTGGTTCGAGCACGGCCTGGGTTTCGGAAACGGCGGGCGCCACGGCTGGCTTTCTGGAGTTCACCGGGCAGGGTTTGACGACTTTCGAGCGGGCGATGGACCGCGACGAGCGTTTGATGGCGGTGCTTGGTTCCCGCCTGTTGGAGGACCAGAAGAAAGTCGGCGAAACCGCGCAAGCGATTGAATTGCGCCAAAGCGGCGAGCACAGCGTTTTGAGCGGCGTGGCGACGAGCGTTAGCGAGTCGCTCACGCAAATTCTCCGTTGGGTTTATTGGTGGAACTCGACTGAGGAAGTGCCGGATGCGGTGACCAGCGGCGAGGTGCTGATGCAGTTGAATACGGATTTCAGCACTCAGGGAATGAACAGCCAGGAACTGCAAGCCGTGGTCGCGGCATGGCAGGCGGGAGCTATTAGCCGCGATACCATGTTCGAACTGTTCCGCAAGGGTGAGATTTTACCGGACGGGCGCACGAATCAGGATGAGGCGGCGCTCGTCCAGGCTGGCATGGCCAGCAAGCCGGCGGTGCCGGCGCAACAACAAAACCAAATGGCGGCGTGATTATGGCATTGAAGTTCAAAGTCAAATCGAAGGATGAGATTCCGGCGGGGCTGGAAACTCATTATGTGGAGCGCGATGGCGCTTGGGTCCTGGATGCTGATGGCGTGGCGGAGAAATCCAAGTTGGATGAGTTCCGCAGCACCAACGTTGCGCTGATGAAGGAGCGCGACGATTTGAAAAAGCGTTTCGAGGGCATTGACCCGGAAGAAGTGCGCCGCCTGGGCGAAGAGAAGCAGCGGCTTGAAGAAGCGCAGCAACTCAAGGCGGGCGAAACCGAAAAGGTTATCGAGACGCGAGTGAAGGCGGCGCGGGGCGAACTGGAGCGGCAGGTTTCGGCGCTGGCTTCGGAGCGCGACGCGCTCAATTCGCGGCTGGTCACAATTCAGATTGACCAAGGTGTTGTTGCCACCGCAACCAAGCGCGGGCTTCGGGCGACGGCGATTCCTGACATCACTTCGCGGGCGCGCAGCGTTTTCCGTTTGGTCAACGGCGTGCCGACTGCATTTGAGTCGGACGGCCAGACCGTGCGCGTTGGCAAGGACGGCACGTCCGCAATGAATTTGGAGGAGTGGATTGAAACGCAGGTTTCTGAGGCTCCTCATTTGTTTGAAGGGAACGCGGGCAGCGGTGCTGCCGGCAACGGCTCCGGTGGGGTCGGTGGTGGTAATCGGTCCGGGAGAAATCCGTTCCGCAAGGAAACGTGGAATCTCACGGAGCAAATGAAGTTGCAGAAAACCGACCCGGCGCTGGCTGCGCGTTTGAAAGCGGCGGCGTGATGGGTCACGACCGGACTTAGTTTATGGCAAAGACACAGATTGCTGACATCATCGTTCCCGCACAGTTCGCGCCTTATGTGTTGCAGCGGACGGCGGAGAAATCGGACCTGTTCCAATCTGGGATTGTCGCGCGCAATCCCGACTATGACGACCGCGCCGGACGCGGCGGGACACAGGTGGACATGCCGCACTGGAATGATTTGACGGGCAACCGTCAACCGCTGAGCGATTCTTCGCCGCTGACGGCGCAGAAACTCGCGGCGGACAAGGACACTGCCCGCATTCATAACGACGGCAATGCGTGGTCGTGGAATCATCTGGCGACGGTGGTCGCGGGTGATGACCCGGCGCAAGCGTTGGCGAACTACCTGGCTGACTACTGGAATCGGCAGAACCAGTACATGCTGATCTCGTCCCTCAAAGGAGTATTCTCGGCTGCTTCGATGGCGGGCAACTTGCTCGCGATTCACAGTGAGAGTATTGCCGGCCAGACCAGCGCGACGCGGCTGAATGGCGCGACGTTCGTTGACGGCACGCAACGGCTTGGTGACCGCGGGGATCGGCTGGTGGCGGTGGCGATGCACTCGGCGGTCGAGGCGTCGTTGCGGAAGTTGGACCTGATTGACTTCATCCCGGACAGCCAAGGAACAACGCAAATCCGAACGTTCCAGGGTCGGCGCGTCATCGTAGATGACGGTTGCCCGTCGCGGGCCGGCACGACTGACGGCACGGTCTATACGACTTTCCTGTTCGGTGATGGCGCGTTCGGCGCTGGGTATGCCGACCTGGGCGGCCAACCCGCTGAGGGCGGGCACGGCACCGAAGGTTTCGAGATGGCGCGTGACGCTCTGAACAGCGACACGATTGTTGTGAATCGTCGCCGGTTCATCCTGCATCCTCGCGGCGTGAGGTTCACCAGCGCAAGCGTGGCGGGCGCAAACCCGACCAACGTTGAGTTGGAAACGGCGGCGAACTGGATTCGCGTTTGGGAAAACAAGAATGTGCGGATCGTGGCGCTGACGCACAACATCTGAGGAGTTCTCCTATGGGTAAAATCATTCCTCGCAGTTTCGAGCGGCTCCGCAATGGCGAGCAGATTCAGCCGCCGACGTTCACGAATGTTGCGGCGGCGGTGGCTGCTGGCGTGACGGCGGCGAAGTTTCCCCGGCGTGTCATTTACCTGAGCGCCGGCGGGACTGGTTCCGTGCCGTGCCTGGCGGTTTCGGATGGCACGAACTGGCGGCAGGTCGCCATCGGCGTCAACGCGATATGAACGGCCTGTACCCAATCGTTCGGCGGGCGCGGCGTCCGCTCATCATCTGTGATGATGATTCCGGGCCGCCGCCTGCTCCGCCCCCGGTGGTGCCTGCGGTTCAACCTGAGCAGCCGGTGAGCTATGCGAAGAGCGCTCCGGCGCGGAAAGGCAGGAATGGCGGCGCTGATGCCAGGGAGCGCAAGGGTGAATCTGCGCCCTCGAACCAGGTGACGGTGACGATTGGTGCTTCCTGACGGGAGAAACTGAATGGCTTTGACGCTTATCAAAGAGGATGGAACCGGGAAGCCGGATGCGAACAGCTACGCGGACGTTGCGGACGGTGACGCTTACCACGATGGGCACTTATATGCCTCGGCCTGGACGGGAGCGGCGGCGGACCGGAAAGCGGCGGCGCTGGTGATGGCAACGCGGCTGATTGACTCGCAATTCCAGTTCAACGGTGGCCGCACGAGCGCGAGCCAGGCTTTGCAGTGGCCGCGCACTGAGTGCCCTGACCCGGACAAGGGGTTGCTGGCCGTGTCGGTGCTGCTGCCAATCCTTTCGGACTTTGTGGATTACAACCTCGTGCCGGTTGTCGTTGTGCAGGCGACTTGCGAAATGGCGAGGGAGCTTCTGGTTGTGGACCGAACGGCGTCGCCGCCCGGGGAGGGGATTGACTCGGTGCAGACCATACACGCCACCCATGCCGCCAGCGGCACCGGCAGTGCAAGCGACACGTCGGCCACGAAGTACAGCAAGGCTGACACGCGGGCGATTATCTCACGCGTTGCGCAAGCGATGCTGGCGAAGTTCGGGGCGCTGGTGACCAGCGGGAGCGGGGCGGGGCGGTTGGTGAGGGCCTAGCGGCTTGGGGCGTTTCGCGCGTTGGCGCGCCTTGCATGGACTTGCCTTTTTTGCAAGAGTTTTTTTAGCTTGTGGTCCTATGGCGTTCTAGCAGTATTTACCGCGTGAATGCCTTAGCTAACCGGTGGGCGTCGCAGCTTGGTTTGGCAAGCCAGACGCTTTTCGTGAACGACTGCGCTCGCGCTGTTTTGCGCGATGGCGTTTGGGGCTCATTTGTGATTGGGGAGAAGGACCTCAACTCTGATCCGGTGGTGGATTGGACTTGGTCCGCGTACGCGCGGCACCATGTCCAAGTCCAGGAGCAGAAAGTCGGCGTAATCAACATTGCCAAGCCGTCGAGCACGGAATGGTTTTCGCGGCAGTCGGTGGAGGCTCGGCTTGAGGACTTCTACGTTTTTCTTCGCCGTAATGCACGGCAGCCTTCTGTCAGTGTTGTTGACCACTTGTCGGGTGTGCTCCACGCGCACCTGGCGGAGCTGGCAAAGCAGAATGTGTCGCGGTCGGAAGCTTTCCTGGTATTTCTGGCCCTCCTGGACCGGGAGATGGCGCAGGGCGGCGGCAGCACTGCCGGGGCCGGTGGCGGCTACGCCAGCTTCGGCGATGAGCAGCGTGTCGGGGACCTGCTTCTGGCCCTCGCCGACCATGTGAAGCGGGTTCAGCAGGAATTGAGTTTCAGCAGGTCGGCGGCCAGACACTTGCACCCCGTGCTCACCCTCCGGCACGCGTCTGGCATTTTGTTTCAGGCTGCGCACCATATTGTCGAGTCGGAGGCGCAGGGCAGCCTGCTGGGCTTGCCGTCGGCTAAGGGGAGGCGTAATTTGGCTTTGCGGGGTGTGCATTACACGCCGGTGTCGTTGGCGCGGGTGCTGGTGGCCATGGCGCTACAGGGGTTCTTGTCTCGGGCGGAGCTTACCGTCCTTGATCCGACATGTGGTTCGGGCGTGTTCCTGGTGGAGACGCTTTACGAGCTCCAGCGTCGAGGATTCAGGGGGAAGCTGCGGCTCGTTGGGGTTGATGTTTCGGAGACGGCGATCATGGCCGCGCGCTTCAGCATCGCATGTGCGCTACGGCAGGGAATCGCGTTCGAGGTGAAACCGGAGCTTCGGTGCGGTGATGCGCTGCAAGTTGTCCCTGGGTTTGGACCTGTTGACTGTGTAATTATGAATCCGCCTTTCGTCTCGTGGGAGCGGCTGGGTAAAGAAGAAAAAGAGGCCCTCAAGCAGCGGCTCGGGGTGAGCTACTCCCGTCGTCCAGACCTGGCGATGGTCTTTGTGAGCCAGGCGCTGGAGTTGGTCGCCCCCGGTGGCAGGCTCGCGTGCGTCCTTCCGGTGGGCGTTATGGCGGGCGACTCGGCCAAGGGTTGGCGAGAAACGCTTTCTGGGAATCGTATTCTCTTTGACGGGCTGTTGGCGGATCATCAGCTATTTGAAGATGCTACCGTGAGTGTTGGTGCGGTGGTCTTGGAAAAGGCGGGATTCGGTCCCGAAAACCGGACAACCCTGCTGTGGGCGGACAATCAGCCGTCTTCGAGTGATGATGCATTGCGGCATCTGAAACAGGGCATTGACCGGAGTGCCCTGGAGCCCCGCGTAACTGACAACTGGGGCGTTTATGTTTTGAGCCAGACGGCGCTATGTGCCAAGGGTAGTTGGCGGCCCCCTAGCGGACGGCTTTCTGGGATCCTTGATCGTTTGGCGGGCCGCCATTCTGAAACCTTGGCTGAAAGTTTTGCCATTCGTCTGGGGATTCGCACTGGAAACCGGGCGGCTTTCGTGGTGGACTCTGCTTTCGTGAGGCGACTTTCGCCAGAGGAGAGAAAGGTCGTTCGCCCTATAGCCGAGAGCGGCAACATTGAAGCCGGCCACATCAAGGAGGGTGGATGGGTTATTATGCTGCCAAGCGACCTGCCGGAGGAAGATTTGGCGAAGCGCTTTCCTAAACTGCAGGCGCATTTGATCGCGTTTCGTGAGGAGCTATCTGGGCGAAGTTCTGTGCCGCGTGGGGCGTGGTGGACTCTGTCCCGGCCGCGTGACCTCCATGAATCTTCCGAGCCTCGTCTGGTGAGCAAGGCATTCTTCCGGCGCGAGGGCTTCGCGGCGGATTTTGACGGGCGCCATGCGGTGGTGACGGGGTACGCCTGGTTGCCGTTGTGGAGTAAGAAGCGTCGTGAGTTTAGCGAGCGTGACCATCGCGTACGCTCGTTGAAGGTGCTTTTGAATGTGTTGGATTCCGACGTGTTCTATCTCTTGGCACGCGAGCACTCCTCGCTCGTGAGCGGTGGCCAAGTGGACTTATCGCCGGCCCAGATTGACCGGGTGGCGTTTCCGACGTTCCACCGGCGGTGGCAGGAAAGCCCAATTATTCGGTCCGAGTACGATCGCATGTCCACTGAGCCTTCGGTCTTGGCGGGCGAGTATCTCACGATTGGAGGGCGAAATGCCTTGGCGGCCGAGTACTATGACCTGGCGCTGGAGGAGTGGCCGCTGCCGAAGGAATGAAGCTGGAATCCTTGAGAGTGTCCGCCGGTGACTTTGAGAAGCATCTCACGTCGCACGGGCTCGCGTTGGCCAAGGGTGCTGGGGTTGAGCGGCATCTGCTTCAGCTTGAGTCCGTTGCTAACCCGGGTGGGCCGGGCGATCTCGTGGTGCGAATTCAGTCCTGTGCCGGAGTGGTTCCTGCGGTGAATGACCGGGGGACCCGCGAATTGACTGTTGAGTTGTGGCGTTGTGCGGAAACGGGCGACGCCATGGCGGTTGGGTATTCGGAGAAGTGGCTGGCCGAGGGTAGGCACCGGCGCCTCGTGGATGCGGGCCTACGTTTCTTTTATCGCTCTGGTCTGGGCGACGGTTCGGACCTTGTCCAGGTGCTCCGGTTTGAATGGGCTGATGCGCTGCTGAAGGGAGGATCTCAGGAGTTTTCTTTCCCGGGCAAGGGTGCTGGAACTCCGCATTGGCATTATGACGGGTTGGAGGCTGACAGGGCGGTTCGTGAGTTGGTGGTTCTGCGGCAACTTTTTGAAGCCGGCGGTGCGGTGCCGCCTCAAGGTGAGGATGGCTCCGTCGTGAAGGATTTCGTTCCGGGCGGGGCGGCAAGCGAGGCTCCCTCGAAGAGGCCGCTCCCTGGGTGGTTTGGGGGCGTGCATTTCCCCGTCCTCGCCCAGTGGCACAAAGTGCCGCTGTGTACGCTTGATTTTGGTGATTTGGAGCCGAATCCTCATGCCAGTTCGCCCAGGGATTTGGGGGGAACTCGAGAATATGATGTCATCAGCCGTCCTCTACGTCCGGCATCAGTTGCAGGAGTGTTCCCGGTAGCTTGCGGAGTGGATGACGGTTAGGGGAGTGCCTGCGGACGGCAGCTTCGGGCGATGTGGCCTAAAGGAAGCTGTCTTCCGGGACTGGTTCTGCGGCTGGTGGTGGGTAACCGTCCGGCGGTGCCGTCTTACGGTGAGGGGTCCGGGTATGGCAGGATGGCAGAGTGAAACGACAATCATCTCAAACCCGCCCAACCC
>JBAXTC010000314.1:0-8318 GCA_037130375.1 Verrucomicrobiota bacterium
ATCCCATTCCTCTGCGGTGTGCTTGGCCAGCAGATGCCTTTGGGAGCAAGAGCCGACTTGGGCTGCTTTTGGCGGGCCTTGCGTGAGCTTGGCTCGACGGGGGATATCCTCGTGCGACTGGCCCGCGAGTTCAAGACCACGCTTTTGGCCTGTTATCAGAGCCTGCGCTCACATTGGGAGCGGAAAGAAGCTCCCGACTGAGTCACGCGGGTCGAAACACGGGCCACCCCACAGAAGCGTTTTGTTGGAGCGGAGGCGGAGCGAGGCGAAAACGCCCCTCGCTATGCAAATCCAAGCACCAACAACCAAGGAGAGCCTCGCGCTTTTGCGCTATGAGGTCATCTGTCACATCAAAACCCTGCGTCAGGAAAACATCCCGCTCGCCGAGTGCGTGCGGGCGGCCTGCTCGCGCCCCTGGCCCGAAGGGTCGTAACGTGTGAGCAGCAGTCCGCCGTTATGTCCGCCGAAGCCGTATGAGACCGATAGTGCAGTATCGATTCGGCACTTCACATTTTCGAGCGGCAGATTCAGCTCCGGCATCGGCTCTTCGGTGAGATTGCCATGCACCGTGCCGCCTGACACCGAAAGCGCTGTCACCGCAGCTTCGATTGCTCCGCTTGCGCCCAGGGTATGGCCGAGGATGCCCTTGGTAGAATTGACCCATGGTTGTCGATCCCGCCTGCCGAAGACGGTCTCGACAGCTTTGGCCTCGACTTGGTCGTTGGCCAGCGTGCCCGTGCCATGAGCGTTGAGGTAATCTATTTTCCCGGCGCTCGAGAGTTCGCCGAGCAACCGCGTGATCTGTCTTCCGGCCGAGTCGATCTGCACGATGTTCGAGGCATCGCTATTAGCGCGGAAATCGTTAATCTCGGCATAAACCCGCGCGCCGCGTCGTAATGCGTGCTCCAACTCTTCCAGCACCAGGAGGCAGGCGCCGCCCTCGGCGAACAGGAAGCCGCTGCGATTCCGGCCAAACGGCCGCGGGAGACCATCCGCAGATTGCGTCAGAACCCCCAACACGTCGAATCCCCGCATCATGAAACCGTCCTGGTCCTGAAACGACTCGACACCGCCCGCCAGCATAACCTGCGCATAGCCATCCCTGATTTTTCGGAACGCCTCGCCGATCGCGCAGGTGCCTGAGGCGCACGATGCGTTCAGAGTGTGGCAGGGGCCGGACAGGCCAAAACAGATGGAAGCCCAGGCGGCAGGGGAGTTGGGCATCGTCTTTGACACGACCATGCGGCTAAAGGCCAGGCGGCGCTCCGGCAGTGCCGCGCGCAACACTTCGCCCGAGAGGCAATGAGCGAGGTGCGAATCGAGTGCCGCCTGCATGCTGCCCAATGCGGTGCCGAGCACGACCCCGGCTTCCTCGACCCCGGCAAATCCAAGTTTTCCCTCGGTTATGACGGGCAGGAAACCGGCATCTTCGAGGGCCAGCTTCGTCCCGAGCACAGTCATCCGGTCAGCCGTCTGCATGATGTTTTCGTGCGGCAAGACAAGGCCATGCGAAGCGAGCGAAAACTCCGGCAACGGCACATACCAGCGAGAGTGAAGGGCATAGGTTCGGGTGAAATGAGCAGGAACAGGCTGGCGATTGCAGCGCTGGGCCCAAATCCGGCTGCTGAAATCCTCTTTGCCGATGCCCGCGCTCGTAACCGGGCCGATGCCAGTGATGACCACTCGATGTGCCATTGTTCAGCTCCGTTCCGGGCAGCAAGCTCCTCCCCGAACAGCCTCCTGGCGGTCCAGCCAGCCGCCCAGAGCCTCGAGGTATTGCTCTGGCGATCCAAAATCGCGCGCCTGGCAGCGCCAGGATTCCATATCGAGGGCACGGCCATCCTCAAGCAACTCTCGGCCAGTGCCGGCCATCGTCCCGAGTCGGTGGAAGCGGCAACCCAACTCCCGCGCCTGAATGAGAAAAGCCTCCTCGCGATCCGGCCGGATTGTGAACAGCAACTCATACTCGCCACATTCCCCGAGAAACAGCAGCGTCCTGGGCAGGGCAGCGCGACGGCAAAAGTCCAGGCCCGAGGCCAAATAAGGCAGATTCTCGATTGCATAGCCGCAGTCATTCAAATCCGCAAGGGCGTTGAGTGCCGCGCAAACGCCGTCACTCGTATCGATGCAACAGGAGGCAAAATCCCGCACGAGAGTGGATTCGCGCAGGCGCACCGGGAATTGAGTTTTTATCGACTCTGATATTTGCGAGTTCTGCCCGGATAGCCGGAGCGCCGCCTCGAGGTTTCCGGCTCCGATCTCGCCGGACAAATAGATCAGGTCACCGGGCCTGGCCCCGCGGCGCCGCACGGGAGTTCCCTCGCACGAACCGATCAGCGACACCGTGCAGCGCCAGACGACGGACCGACCGCAATCTCCGCCTATGAACAGCGCGCCCGTTGTCTTCAGGACATCCCGCACCCCGGCTCCCAGCCCGCGAAGGTAGTCGGCGTCCCAACGCGGATCGACAGTGAGCGCGTGGGCGTAATAGAGCGGAGCGCCGCCACAGGCCAGGATGTCACTCGTTGCCCCGGCGGCGATATTCCACCCCAACAGATAAGGATCGTTGTCCCGAAACAGGTCCTCCGCGGAAAACTCGTCGGTTGTGAATAGACAGTTCGGCTTCCCGTTCAGGCTGATGATTTCCGCGTCGGACTCGAAGCAGTGGTTGGCTCGACCCGATGGCAGCATCGAGCTGAACAGTTCACAAATGGCTTTCTCGCTGATCATGAAGGTTGTCCAACGATCAGGTCCAACGAATCCGGCGCCGTTTCGATCCGGCAAGGGCACCATCCAGCCGGGTCACCGTCAAACTCGACCTCGGGTCGCGCGCTCGCCGCATCGAGCCGAATGTGCTTTGCGTAGGCCATCGAGAGGCATCGACCGGATGCAATCGGTTTGCCGCGGTAAAGGGTCCACAGAACATGGCCGAGCCGGCTCCAGGAAAGATCCCGCAGACACATCACATACAGGCGGTCGTCCTGCTCCTGCAATTCGTGCCGGACTTTGATGCCGGAGGCAATATAGTGAGTTTTCCCTACGGCGATGTTATAGAGCTTGTCGAGCTTTTGCGGCCGGCCGTCCATTTCCAGGGTCATCGTCTGCGGACGATACTGAAGCAGAACACGCAGCAGGCACGCGAATGTTCCGACAAAATCGCCGGCATATTTGCGGATGCCGCCATTGGCCAAACGCGCCAACGATGCTCCGAGGCCAATGTTGGCACAGCAACCAAAAAAGGCGGTTCTCGATGCGCTCCCGTGTGGCCGTTCCGGGCTCGTTTCCCAAACGACCTTTCCGACCCGGATTTGCCGCGTCACACCTGCCAGCAGCGCTTCCACGGCTGCGGGCACGTCGAGCGGCACGCCGTAGCTCCGGCAGAAATCCGGGCTGGTGCCGACATGTATGGCTCCCATGCGCGCACTCGATAGGCGCTGGCCATTCGCATCGAAGAACCCATTCAGCACTCGATTGATCGTGCCGTCTCCCCCCACGCCGACCACCACATCGCAGCCGGAGCGATTAGCCTCCTCGGAGAGCGTCCGGGCGTGTTCCAACCCTTCACAAAGCGCCAGATCGAACTTCACTCGACGGTGCCCCAGTTCCAAACGAAGTTGGTCCAGCTTCTTCCGGGCGCGACCATCGCGCGCACTCGGGTTGGCGATGAAGAGATAGGTCGCGCGCGCAGTGCCGCCGCGCCTCGTGGTCCGGGGCGCTCCGGAAAGGGCATCTGGTTCCGGCAGTTTTCCCGCAGGAGCGCCTCCGTCAGTGGGACTGACGGGATGTTGAGGAGTAAAACCCGGCAGGGATAGGCCGTCCAACGCTCGCATTAATTCCTTCATTCCGCTATCGTCCAGCTTCGCTCCAATGATCAGCCGCAGAGTGCCTTTCCCGTCGGGCACCGAGGGCGGCACGAACGGCGTCGCGAGGATGCGGTGGTTGAAGAACTCCCGCGCCAGCACGAGCGTGTTTTCCGCCGATCCGCCATGAATGGCCGCGATCGGGGCGGGACCGGAGCGCAGGTCCAATCCGCGACGGCGAAGGGTATCGAGCAGGCACCGGTGATTATCCCACATTGTCGGGCCGAGCCGGGCAAACTCGTTGCGAATGATCTCGAGCGCGCAGAGGGCTCCGGCAGCGCAACTCGGCGGCAGTGCAGTCGAGTAGATCAGCCCGGGACAAGCATAGCGGAGGGCATCGACGAGCAGATTATTCCCGGCAATCACCCCGCCGGCATTTCCAAGCGCCTTGCCCAGCGAAGCGGTGTAGATTCCGGGATAATTGGCGATGGCCTTTTCTTCGAGGATGCCGCGGCCACTCTTGCCCAAAACCCCGATGCCGTGAGAATCATCCACAACCGGGATTGCGTTGTAACGTCCGCACAGCTCCACGATTTCCCCCAGCGGCGCAATGCTGCCTTCGGTCGAGAACACCGATTCGGTGACGACAAATATCTGACGGAATCCCGCTGCGGCCTCGAGCTGCCGTTGCAGATGTTGCAGGTCGTTGTGCAGGAATGGCTTTACTTTGCAGCCGGCAGCCCGAATACCCTGACCCAACGAGGCGTGGGCGTAGTGGTCCACAAAAATCACGTCCTGCCGCGTCGCGATGCAGCCGAAGAGCGCTACGTTGGCCTGGTAGCAGGAAGGAAACACCACAGCGGCTTCCAGGCCGGTGAAGCGGGCGAGCTGACGCTCCAATTCGGCCAGAATCGGCGCATACCCGGTCGCGATGGGGGTTCCGCACATTGAGGCACCGTATTCCCGAATGGCCTCCGTCATCGCCTCATGAATGCGCTTGTCGGAAGCGAGCCCAAGGTAGTCATTCGAGGCGAGATCGAAATAAGTCTCGCCCCGCACCCGCGGCCGACCCTGGCGCAAGCCGTCCAGAGGCAAATAATATGGATTGAACCTGAGCGCATCGAGCGGCGATTTGTCAATCGCCAGGGATTCATAGAATTGTCCGGGTTGCATACCCACTTCAAACACAAGCGTATTTGTCGCGCAACAGCGAAACGACATCGCCCACCGTATTGACGCGGGCGAAATCGGCTTCCTCCAGCTCGATCTCGAAGGTGTCTTCGAGTGCGTTAATGACCATCAAGGTTCCGAAGGAGTCCAGGCGAAGTCCTTTGCGCAGGTCGCTGCCGATCGTGATGCTTTCTTTCTCCTCCGTGTTGGATTGGATGATCGCGATTACTTTTTCTTCGAGTTTCATAACAAACAATGTGTGAAGGAGCCCGAGTCGCACATGGTCGCGCAGCGGTTGCTCATTCCTTCGGGTTGCGGTGGAGGTCAAACAGGAACCCAACGAAAATATACGAAAAGATAAACAGCCAGATCGCCAGGTCCGGGTTGAAAATGGCGATTAGCGCCGCCTGCCCGCAGGTGCAAGCCCGAAAGTTCGTTCCCAGGGAACCATAGGCTCTGGCGCCGGATGGATTCATCCAATAGAGCACGCCTGTCCATATTTGCAGAAACACCGTCAGCGACCCCAGGATGATGAATGTGTTGTTGAGCGGTGTCTGGTGCATGCCGGTCACCCGCAAGACGCCAAACACGATGGTTGGAATCAAAGCAGAAATGACGGCCAGCCAGCGTGATTTCTGAAGACCAAATGCCACCACGAGCGTCCGTTTGCCCGCAAGCATGTCCCCCCGGTAATCCTTGAAATAGGTGTAATAGGTCATCAAAGCGTTCATGACCAGGACAAGCAGCAAGATTGAAATCCGGTTCGGTTGGATGAGGGTCGCAGCCGTTGGACCTGAGGCGTACCCGCCGTATAAAGGCGCCATCGTAATCATCAGCCCGAAAACAAGGTTTCCAAGAATCCCGAAACCCTTGGCGTTTTCGTATAAAATATTCAGGAGCACCCCGCCTGCCAGAAAGAGCACCGCCACCGGCTGGAGATAAAACCATGTGACGAAACCGGAAATGGCCATTAGCGCGGCGGAAACCAGGATCGCGCACTGCGGGTTCAGTTCGCCGGTCACCATCGGCCTTTGTGGGGCATTGATCCGGTCCTCTTTGAGGCCGAGGTAATCATTGACAATCTGGTTGACACCCCAGCTCAAAAAGAGGATCGCGAGGATCAGGAGCTTCTTCTCGGGCGTCGGCGCGACCTCGGTAGTCCGGAGCGCGGGATCACTGGCCAGGTGCTCGTAATACGCAACCCCCAGCCATCCGGCAATCCCCGTAACAAACGAGTAATACAGCCGCATGGACCGGACATAAGCTCTTGTGAATTTGACGAGGGCCAAGCCCTGCATTAGGCCGCCGCGGTCCGCACATCCCTCCTGCCGGACGACACCCGGCGTGAGGAACACATCCGGGCGAGCGCTTTCTGATCGATCGGTTTCCATGTTGCAACTCTAGAGCCTGAACCGGTGAGAGCGCCAATTGAAAAAAAGCGGGACCGCATTGATGAGATCGATGATGGGTGAAGCGTCGTCCGACCCGCTGTCAAGATGGTGGGCGCTGAGGGATTCGAACCCCCGACCTACTCGGTGTAAACGAGACGCGCTAGCCGCTGCGCCAAGCGCCCAACCAACTCATTTGCAAGCACTTAAGACGATGCTTGTAAAGCTGCTTCCCTGTTGAGCCCGCTCCCATTGTTCACCCCCCTATAATCCGGTCATGAACTTTGACAAAACGAAGCGCCTCAGCACGAGGCATCTCCTGGCCAACATTCCGAATTATCCGTGTCTGTTCAGGCATAACAACAGCGGCACTTACTATGGGATAAAGAAACATGGCGGCAAGCGTAAAGAGCGTAAAGAGCATTCTCTGGACACCACCGACCTGCTGCCAGCTCGGTGCTTCGAGAATGATTAAGAGCTGCAAACACATCATTTGGGATTGGAACAGGACGATTTCTTGGCGATGTCGATCTGGGGATCGACATCATGAACGGACTGCTGCATCAACGCAGCCCTCCCCATCTACCTGCGCGGTTCGCCATCGATGTCGAGTCGCTGAATTCCATGCCCAAGTGGAATGACCATGATGCTGGGGCTTTGCCACGTGATCCGTTTGTCCCTGGAAATCTCGAAGAACGGGACGTTGCCACCCGCATTGCAGACAAAAATGTTGCCATTGGGCAGAACCTGGATGCCGGCAAACCAACGGATGCCCAGTTCTGGAAGATCTTTTCCCTTCACGGACCAGATGATTTTATCAGCCCGATCCACCTCGACCATGGATTGTTGGCCGCAGATGACCGTATTCCCGCTCTCCAATCGCACCACGGAATATGGAACGAACGACAGCTTGATTTCCCGCACCAATTCTCCTTGGGCACTGTATTCCCGGGCGGCCTTGGCTGATTCCTCGGCCGCCAGAAAATGGCCGTTCGCAATCTGACGCACGTTCCGGAGGCAACTATGACCTGCGGGACTGAGCACCGGGATGGTTTTAACGATTTTGCCCTCTGCGTTGACCACCAGCAACTTCCCCTGACTGGCTGCCCCGACCAGCGTGTTGCCATCAAGGAGCCGCTGACAGGACCAAACCTGCCCAGTGGTCCAAAAGGCAAATACCACCTTCTTGTCCGGCGTTACCTCCATGACGCCGCTGGGATTATCGTGCTTCGCGCTGTCGTATTGCCGATTGAAGCAGAACAGCACGTTGTGGTTTGGCAAGGCCCAGACGTCGCGGGCGATCTCGGCTGGATACTCCCAAGCTACCTTCCCGTCAGAGCCATATCGGATGATCTTGTTCGCTCCCTCCGCAGCATAAAGGATGGGTGGGAAATGGTCGGTTTGTTCTCCGGCCATCATCGTTTGGGCCAGCGACAATCCCCCTGCCAGAACCAGAAGAAGTGACGTTGGTTTCAAACTGATACGCGGGATGTTCGCTGTCTGCGTTCTCTTCACGAACCCATTTGCACTGATGGCGCTACGGGCCGGCTAATTTGGCCTCCACGCTCCTGATCTTGTCGTCCATCGTCTGAACACGGTCGGTTCGTGTTCCGAGTTTGATGACGGTGGAAACTCGTGGAGCTCCCATTTCGTGAACGACTTGATGACACCTTTTCACCGCGGCAAATACCTTGTCCCATTCCCCTTCGATGTTCGTTCCGTAAGCGTGCAGCGCCGTCTTCAACCCCGCTTCGGTCAGAACCCTTTCGCAAGCCGCCACATAGGGGGAGAGGGATACGCCCACGCCAATTGGGATAATGCACAAGTCGAGTATCACGTTCATATCGGGTATTCCTCCAGGAATATCTCTCTGCTGTCCAGCCCGTATTTCCCCACATGCGGGTTCATCAGGGTGGTTTCAAGAAATCGTAGCCGCCGACGGCAGTCGGCGCTAACACTC
>JBAXTC010000315.1:0-8294 GCA_037130375.1 Verrucomicrobiota bacterium
GGCTCTTCCGGAGTTTCCTGGTGATTTTTCATTGGCTCGTTTGAGTGAAGGATAGGAAATCACGAACAGGTCATAACCGAACAAGAGGCCTCCAAGTGCCGACGCGAAGCAACAGAACAGCAGGTAAAGCATGCTGCCATGAGAGCGAGGAGTAGAGATGTTATTCATTCGATTTGTTTTCAACTAATTCGGCACAAGCATCAGGTCCAAGGAATCCCATGAAAACCAACCATCACCCACGACACCGACCGTGAGCGAGTTCTTTCCAGGACGCAAATCCGAACCGGTCAGATCAAACACAGCCGTGGCGGGAAAGGCCAGATGCGCAGGATCTTTTTGCTGAATACCAATACCTTTTGGCAGCGTCCGTTCCATCGTCCGGCCGTTGATGGTGATTCGCACCACCGTCTCTGACGCCTCTGACTGATCGGCGGTATGAATGCGCAGGCGAGCAGCGCGCGCGGCCAGGGTCTTGCCGCCGGTAAACTCGAAGCGAACCGTGGACGTCTCATCCAACCAGACTGGCAAGCGGGCTGCGTCCGGGTGATTGCCCTTCAGCAGAACTTGCTGCCCTTTCTTGACTTGGTTCTTGTCGAAGTATCCAAGGAATTCACGGCTCATTTGGTCAAGCCGTCCAACCGACAAGATCGCATCGTCACTTGGCTGGATTCTAACATCATCGGCGTTCCAGGCAGACAGCCACCAACCGGTCTCCGCCAGGGACAATCCGTCCCGCGGATGATCGGAGGCGCGAATGGTAATAATACGGCTCTCGCCCGGCGGGATGAAGCAGTTATTGTTTTCGATGAACAGATCGGTGCGATAGACAAGCAGCGGATGCGGCTCGCAAAACAGCGCGGTCATCGGACCTGCATTTCGCACGAGTAACTCGAGGACTTCCTGTCCGTTCACAAGCTGCGGCGTGGAGGGTTTAACCTCCAAAGTAGTGCGGCGGACGGGCTGGAAGGGTTTGCCCCATTGTACTCGCGGCATCGCCTCGGTTTGTTTATTGGCGGGTGCATAAACCTCGAATTCATCCACACAGGCCAAAAGACCATTGGTGGCCGTCAACGCTTCAACGGTTGCACGGACGAAGCGGGCTTTCACCGGGGACACCTCCACATGCAATGATTTCCCACGACCAAAACCGACCAACGCCGTCAGGCCATTCCTCTCAAAGGCTGGCTGCCATTGTTGACCATCGAGCGAGGTTTCAATTTTCAGATAGTCCACAGCCCGATCTTCAAACCGGCCGGTGCGATCACGGCCCAAAACAAAACGACCCACGGTGGCTGCTTTCTCGAGGTCGATCTGGAGCCATGAACGCGGACTTTGACCAATCCAACTGCTTTCGTATCCATAGTTTCCATCATTCAGGCCTTTGGCTTGATGATGCGGTTCCGGCCTCGATGACGAAGCCGTGGCGGGCTTTGCGCCATTGCCAACGAAGGCGAGGTTGGCCTTACCCCGCACCGATTCGTCTGCTGCGTGAGCATCCGCGTCCCGATTCTTGAGCAATCCGGCGAAGGGTCCTGCAGCATCTCGCTCGCCAAAGATTTCCAGCCGCTCGGTCAACAACTTCCCATCTGCGGCTTCCAAGCGCAATTCGACAAAAATCAGCCCTGCAGACTCCTTTTGAGAGGGGTTGAGGATCAATGTTCCGAGTGATTTCACCTCCAGCGGCTTTATGTCAGCCTTACCTTCATCGCGGGCGAATACGGTTCCTCGTCGGTCGCGGGCGAGCCACTTCCAGCGCAAACCAGACGCGGGCTGCGGCGCATCGCTCACCAGGAAAAGCTCCGTTTTGACGCCGGTGGCGGGCGCATAAAAGGCATCCTCGATGCGCAGAGCAAGGCTGACAGGTGCCAAAGCCTGCTTGAGAAAATCATAGTTCATCAGCGTTCGTCCGGCGAAATCCACGAGGTAGCTCCCGGCCAGGTTAGGGCAAGGCTCGCTGTAGCAGTGGCTGGTGATGTTGGCCAGGCGCCTGCCTCGACGCCGCAATTCGTCGTAGATGTAACGCAGGCCGTCCGCGCCGAGATACTGGCCGGCGGCGATGAAATCGTGGAGGTTGTCGGAAGCCCCGAACACCGCGTCAATGCGTTTCTTCACCAGCCAGTGTTCGGGCGAGAATACGGAGCGCGTTGCGTTCTTGCGGATCAGGACCGGGTCATCGACACCGTCCAGCGGCCATTGGGAGGCGATCGGGGCGTCCCGGCGCCAGACTTCTTCATGGGCCGGCGAGCAGGTCCCGAACTCGCTGTAGCTCATGGTTTCGGTGCTTGGGTTCTTGGTTGATTGCAGGAAGCTGTTGTAATGGGCGTATGAACCTCCATAGCCGGTGTTGCTTCCGAGAATATCGAAATCCCAGGGACAATGTTTCCCGCCGAGATCCGGGCTGGTGGCGCGGAAGAGCCGCGCCGTCTCCTCGGCCGCTACCCTCCGCATCACTTGTAACGCGGGATGTTTGCTGGTCTCGTCCCACTCCATTTCATTGCCGCCGGCGTACTCGATAATCGACGGATGGTTGCGCGACTCTTTCACGATATTGCGGCAAGTAACCTCCAAATTCTTCAGAAACACATCGTTGGTCTCGGGCCTGCCTTCGGTGGAGTTCCCGATGGGGAACTCATATTGAATCATAATGCCAAGCTCATCCGCCAGGTTGAACCAGACTTCCGGAAACAACGGACCGCCCCCTCCCCCATTGATCCGCAGGTTGTTCATGCCGCAGGCTTTGGCCTGGTGAAGCAACTGCAGGGTATGCTCGGACACGCACGCCGGGAAAACGCCCGAATGAATCAAACCCGTGCCAATCGTCCGCACGGGCCGGCCGTTGATAACCAGTTGGTAACGGTTGATGTAATTGGTGGGCGCGCCATCGGTGTGCGCCCAGGCGATGTCACGGATGCCGAAGCGCGTGGAACGTACATCGTTGAGCGAGCCGTCGCCCCCGCGCAATTCGGCTACGACGGTGTAAAGCGGCTGAGCGCCCTGGCCGTTAGGCCACCAGAGCGCCGGCTGCGGCACGGACAGTTTTGCCGTGACCAGGTTGCGGCCCTTGTTCAGGACTGCGTTTACCGTTTGCGGAGCAGTCTGGGTCGGGCCAATCAGCCGGAAGCTGGCCTGAGCCGGTCCTTCCGTCAGGCTGTCCACCTCCAGCGTGGCGGTGACGGTGGCCGCAGTGAAGTCGTCGGCCAGCGCGGTCTCCACTCGCGTCCAGTCAATCCGCGCAGGCCCGGTAATTTCCAGCCGTGCGTCCTTCCAGATGCCAAGGGTCCAAACGTTAAACGCCCAGTCGTAGCTGAAGTTGCCCGGGGTCTTCAAATCCTTCAACCGCTCCCGCGTCTTGTTGACTCCCGTCATAAATCCAAACGGCCCGAAAGGATCCTTCTCACCGGGACCATCCGAGTTGACGAGGAGTGGCACCAATTCTTCGGGCATCCGCGCAACCCAGACCGCGAGACGATTGGTCTCTCCGGGCAGAACCGAACCGGACACATCGAATTCAAAGCGGCGGAACATCCCTGCGTTTCCGCCAAGCTTTTGCCCGTTAAGCCACACCTCGCACCGCTCATCCACACCATCAAAAATCAGCGTCAGGCGTTTGCCTGCCTCAGTGGCAGGCACAATGAAGTCTTTCCGATACCACCAGTCTTTGCGGGCCACTTCATAGAGGGCAGGGTCGGTCGCGCCGTACCAAACCGGCTGCAGTTTATGTGCAGCTTCCACGTCCGCCTGAATATTTCCCGGCACCCGTGCCGGAATCCACCCGGCGGCGGGAATACTGGCTGAGTTGAGTCCACTCGACGCTCCAGTGCCAGCGGGATCGTCGTGAATCCACCAATCCGCCCCTGAAAGGGAAACAGGGGGGGCCGTCGCCGCACCCGCTGCCGGAGCCGAGGACGGTGAAAGTGGAGCCATCACCACCGCATACGCGATGGTGATGATCTGAGGCATGGTGATAAACTTATGCTTTTTCAATTTCATTTTGCAGCGTTAAGATTGCTCCCCCAAGACAATGCATTGGGATCGGCTGACGCCAACCGGTTGATCGAACAGACATTGACGATTGCTTTCCAACGCAGACAATGCCGCGCCTCCAGCGAGGGAATCGCCCCGGCCAGACATGACACGCTGCCTGGTCGGAGAGCCAAACTCCAGATTCACGAACTGCTTCGGGATAGTCAGATATGCGCAACCAATCATTGCAGCGGTTGCCAAGCCGGAGTTCGGTAGCCGTCGTACACCCACACAAAGTCCCGGTTGTTTTTGTTCCCGCCGGCCCAGTAGAGACTGAGGATGCCCCTGGCTTCAGCTTGCGCGGCTGCAATGGTAGCCGCATCCGTCCATTTGTGGCCAGCGGCGTGTCCGTCAATGTAGCCGAATGTGCTCCAAGCACCATGGAAGATGGCAAATACATCAACCCAGCCCGGTGGCTTTTGATTAAACACCCACGTACTCTCGTTGAACCCGCGCGAATCCGCCTCCTCAAGATATATGAAGGAGGCCGATGGAAGGGGAACCGCAGTGAGTTTAGTAAATACCGGTCCATTCCAACCACCGCCGTTCATAGGATCGACTTTCGAGTAACTGTCCCAGGCCCAGCCCTGCCCATACGGGTTGGTTCTGCGGGTGTCACCAGGACAATGGATTGAACCGATGCTAAGACCATACGCGGCGAGCGGCGATTGACTAATGCCTTTGGCGATTCGATTCAAAGCTTCGGCCTCGGAGTGGACCCCGCCGGAAATGGGCGGTGTAGGCCCTCCCCAAAAGCCACCCCCAATCTGACTCACAAGAGTCCCATTGACGTTGAATTCACAGGGAACAATCCACTCCCGATTGTCGTTCCCATACATGAGAGTTTCCAGGAGTAGCTGCTTTTGGTTGTTCAAACAGGCAGCACCGGTTGCTTTAAGCTTGGCCCGATTGAGCGCCGGCAAAAGCAGCGCCGCGAGAATCGCTATAATGGCGATGACAACAAGCAGTTCAATTAACGTAAACGCCCTCCGCATCCCGCAGGATACGGAGGCTCGGCTGTCATCTCGGATCGTGTCCATAATTAGCTAACACACTCGTCAGTATTCTGACCATCAAGGCAAAAGAAGGACTGCCCGATGAAATCGCCGCGCCTGTGGGCCGGCGGTCTGACGTCGGTCACCACCCAAGGCATCCTGCCCAGAGAAGGAATGTCCTGGAGTTGTCTATACGATCTCAATTATTGGAGAGGCTGCCAACCGGGGGTCATGTAGCGGTCATAAACCCATACGAAATCGGGATTCGAAGCATTCCCGCCAGCCCAATATATGCTGTCAATCCCTCTCGCCGCGTTCCGCGCAGCCTCTATAGTCTTGGGGTCCTTCCATTTGTGTCCTTCGGCGTGGCCATCAACCATGCCGAAAGTGCTCCAAGCGCCGTGAAAAATGGCAAAGACGTCCACCCAGCCGGGTGGTTTCTGATTGAACACCCAAGGGCCTTGGTTAAACCCGCGCCCATCCGCTTCCTCAATAAATATGAACGACGTGGCTGGTTTGAGGACGGTGCCGAGTTTCTTGAAAACACCCGCCATGACTCCGTAGCTTCCGTTGTTCCAACCGAAGCCATTCATGGGATCCGCTTTCGAGTAGCTGTCCCAGCCCCAGCCTTGGCCAAAAGGGTTGGTCCTCCGCGTATCGCCTGGACAGTGGATTGAACCGACGCTTAGACCATAGGCGGCAAGCGGCGATTGGCTAATGCCTTTGGCAATTCGATTCAAAGCTTCGGCCTCGGAATGGACCCCGCCGGAAATGGGCGGCGTCGGCCCCCCCCAAAAGCCGCCTCCAATCATGTCCATGAGAGTGCCATTGACGCTAAACTGACTAGGAATAAGCCAGTCCTGGTTGTCGTTGGCATACATTATGGTTTCCAGCAGCAGTTGCTTTTGGTTGTTCAAGCAGGCAGTGCCGGTCGCTTTAAGCTTTGCCCCAGACAGCGCCGGCAAGAGCAGCGCCGCCAGAATAGCTATGATCGCGATAACAACCAACAGTTCAATTAAGGTAAATGCCCTCCGCATCGGGATCGATGCGGAGGCGCGGTTATTCAAATTTAGGCTCACAAACTCGATGGCCTCCTGCCTTCGGCCCGGCAGCTAGGGCAGGACCAGCACAGCTTGATAATACCGTGCCGACTGCGTCGAAGGCACAGTCGGATCAGTGACCGACAGCGGTGTCGCAGCCAGGGACGGAATGTCCTTGAGTACCTGCCAACTGCCTGCTGCCAATGATGTGCTGTACAGAATCTGGTAATGCAACCCTAAAACCCCTTGGCTCAGGACGACGTTCACACGCTTATCACTCGACAAGAACCGAACTTCAGAAAGGCCGGTGGCTTGAGCACCACCAAAACTAGTCCAAATCTGGAGCTGAACATACCGCACCCCTGTAACGGGCGTGCTGAAGTCCTGCGCGGGCTCCCCGTTCGTTCCGCCGGCCCTCGTAGGTGAAAGGTTCGGACTGAACGGCGTGAAGCTATTCGTATCGGTGCCGGAGAATGACAGCTCAACATCGGCCGCGCCGTACACGGTAAACCCATACGGCGACTGGTTGAACTGCCAGATGCGTGTCGTGGTCACGTTGAAAACTCCTCCCAGGTCGAAGATCACCCACGGGGTAGTATCAGGGGGAGTGAGGAATGGATCGGAATACCACATGGATGTATCAATATCATTGCCATGCGTGGAATCGGCCGCCCCAAGGATTCCGGATGGACCAGCGGTTAGGCCTGAGCTGTCCGTCAAATGCATCACGGTGCGAGGGCCGAAGTAGGAAGAATAAGCTATCACGCTGGGAGCCAGTAGCAGTTCCGCACTGCTCATGCTCAAGCCAATAACGGGCACTGGAGCTGCCGTAAGGGTGGCGGTCCGGCTTGTGGTTACCTTGCCGATGACTAAATCAGTGACGAGGACACGATAGCCTCCGTCGCTGTTCAATGTTACGTTGCTCACGACCAGGTTGGTCGTGGTGGCGCCACTAATGTTGCCGCCATCGACCAAATTGGTTCCGTTCTTCTGCCAATGAAAACCCACGTTGGCGGGGTTCTCCGCAAAATCGGTCGCCCCAACAGTGAACCCCGCAGTTTGGCCCACGACGCCCGTCCAATTCTGCGGTTGTTGTGCGATAATAGGGCTGCCAAGCACAAGGGTCGCAGCCGCGCTCAGGACTGGTCCGTTCAAGTTAGTCGCCAACACGTCATAATTACCCTCCGATGCGAGGCTGACATTATTGAGCACCAGGCTTTGACTTTTTGATGGCTCAAAAAGCTGGAACCCATGATTCAACTGTCACAGGAGATAACAGAGGCAACAGAGTTGCACCCTGTCACAGCCTGTGAACAGGGAGAATGGAACCTTGAAGCCCCTTGCCGCACTACTCGTTTGCGGGGTTCACTCCCAATCCGACGGCTTCAAATCGGCCTTGGCCTCCTTTATCGCACGCTCAAGCACACGCACAAGCCCAAGGTTCGGGCTCCGGTCGGGTGTAAAAGCGGCTATGTTCTGAACCTGGCGCGATAGCTGAGCATGTTCATGTTCTTCCCGCCGCACAAACGACGCAGCCTGATCCTTTAACTGCGTCCGAAACTCGTTCATACTGTGCAATCGCACCTCAAGCGCCTCCGCAGCTAAATTGCTCGCCTTTTTAAGAGCCGCAATCTTCGTCTCAATCACGCTAATTGCTCCCGTAAATGCGACCGAAATAGGCTTACTCATAGGCACCCCCTTTTCGCCAAAACAAACACAGCCAAAGTGTCCCGTAACTGGACAAAAGGACACTGTTCCTGCTGTCCGGATGCTGTATCTATGCTGTGGCTGTGTACACCCTCCCTGAAATGAGTGTCCTGTCGCGTTTTTGCTGTGTCCACTTTCATAAGGTAAAAAGACCGGAAAACTACCTAAAATTCCTCCACAATCGCCGACCACGTAAGCGGCAAGCTTTTGTACCCGTTTATCATATGTCAATGCATGGGGCGACATCGCGGAAAAGTGAGGTATGAATGGCAGTAGCCCAGGCATGAAAGCCGAGGATAGGCAGGGATGGAAATTCGGTGGCCAGGAGCGGCATGTTCATAGCAACGGGGCCGTCGGGACACCATCAGCGCGCAAAATGTCGGGTGCCCTCACCCGGCATCCCTGTCCTGCTTCATAATGAGACTTGCTTAGCAAAAGCAGGGGCCATGTCTGAGCGCCACAATGACCTGCCGAGAGGAGATATTATGGAGTGCGCCGGCAGAGCGCTTAGCGGCGACGGCGCTTTGGC
>JBAXTC010000316.1:0-8294 GCA_037130375.1 Verrucomicrobiota bacterium
ACTTGGATTTGCTTTAAAGCGCCGACCTTATCCGGGATGAAAATCCGCACCTCCCTCCCATTTCCACGGAGCAAAACCCGAGTCGCTCGCGCCTGCGCGAACCAGCGTGGCGGCGCATGTCAAATAGCCGCCGGCTCAGGAAGTTCGGCCTGCCGGTCTGATCGCGCTTTACATCCTTCCAGTTTGAACTTAAATGCAGCCTATGCGGCGCGAAACTTTCTATATGCAAAGAACGAGATTGGTTCGGACGGTGTTTTCAGCGGCAATGTTGCTCGCTTTCGGCGGAGTGTTCGGCCAGGCGGCACGGGCCGAGGTGTGGCTGCCGAAAGTATTTGGCAGCCAGATGGTCCTGCAGCAAGACAAGCCGATGGTCATCTGGGGCTGGGGGCAGCCCAACGAGACGGTCACCGTGCAGATCGCCACCGAGAGCCAGAAGGCCGCGGCCAATGAACGCGGCGAATGGAAAGCTGCCTTGCCCGCGATGAAAGCCGGGGGCCCTTACAGCCTGACGGTCACCGGCTCCAGCACCGTGCGCTTCGAGGGTGTCATGGTGGGCGAGGTCTGGCTGTGCTCCGGCCAGTCGAATATGGAGATGGGAATCGGCGCCGCGCGCGATGGCCAGCAGGAAATCGCCGCGGCCGATCATCCCGGCATTCGTCTGCTGAAAGTGCCGAAGCTTTGGACGGCCGAACCGCAGAACGACATGGAGGGCACCTGGAAGGTGTGCTCGCCCAAAACGGTGGCTGAGGGCGGCTGGAGCGGGTTTACGGCGGTCGGCTATTACTTTGGCCGGGAGATCCACAAGAAGCTGGGCGTGACGGTAGGTCTCATTGATGCATCCTGGGGCGGCACGCGCATCGAGCCCTGGACACCACCCGAGGGCTTCGCTGCCGTGCCCGCATTGAAACAGGAATACGAACTGTTGCAGCTCGGCGACCCGCACGCTCCGGCACATCAACAGCGGCTGAAGCAGATTTTGAACGATGTCGAAGGGTGGCTGGCCGCAGCGCAGCAGGCTCTGGTGGCATGCTCCAACGTGCCGACGATGCCGACTTATCCCGCCGAACTGCTGCCGCCGCGCGAGCTGCAGCAACGAACCGTTTTGTATAACGGCATGATACATCCGCTGCAGCCCTTTGCGTTGCGCGGAGCCTTATGGTACCAGGGCGAGTCCAACGGCAACGAGGGGATGTTGTATGCCGAGCGGATGAAGGCGTTGATCGGCGGCTGGCGTCAGGTTTGGGGCGAGGGCGACTTTCCGTTCTACTTTGTGCAGATCGCGCCTTTCATCTACGGCCACAAGCCGGAGGTGATCGGGGAGTTTTGGGAAGCGCAGGCTGCGGCGCAGGCCGTCCCCAACAGCGGCATGGTGGTCATCACCGACATCGGGAACCTCAAGGATATTCATCCTGCCAACAAACAGGAAGTGGGCCGCCGCCTGGCGCTGTGGGCTCTGGCCAACACTTACGGTCAAAAAGAGCTGGTTTATTCCGGGCCGACCTTCAACGCGATGAGCGTCGAGGGCGACAAGCTTAAGCTCACCTTCGATCATGTCGGCGGTGGACTGGCCAGCCGCGATGGCAAACCGTTGGACTGGTTCGAGATCATCGATGCCGACGAAGGCGGCTTCGTCAAAGCGGAAGCGAAGATTGACGGCTCGACCGTCCTGCTGTCCGCTCCCGATGTCAAGCACCCCGTGGCCATGCGCTTTGCCTGGAGCATGCTGGCAGAACCCAATTTCATGAATGCCGACGGGCTGCCCGCCGGCGCCTTCCGCGCGGGAACGGTTCCCAAACGCGACCTGCTGGCCCTCAACGTGCCCGAGGCCAAAGGCTACCAATTGGTCTATGACATCGACCTCGCCAAGCTGGGCCAAACCATCGCCTACGACACCGACAACCACGCCAAGCTCCAGCAACCTTTTGACCGCGTGGCCTACTTCCTGGAACTGCAAGGCACGGACTCGAACACAGAGTATGTGTACGTCTCGATGGACGCATTCACCGACTCTCTGGAGAAGATCGGCGTGCCGACCGCCACTTCCAGCGCCCGTTTCCAGCAGAACGTTTCAAACATGAACGTCTATTCAAACGCAAAAGGAATCGTCACCGGCACGAGCCTGGCCGGGGGCAACATCGAATTCTGGCCAAACAACTATGGGCCGGCCAACAGCGCGAAAGTGCCCAACGCCTCGGCACAGGCTTACGACTTCGGCGACGAGTCGGCTGACCCCGTCAACGGTTACGGCTCGATGCAGGTTCATAATCATGACGCCAAGCAAACGCTCTTTGCGGTGAATCATTGGATCGAGGGCAGCCGCGCGGATATTGGCATCGGGAATCAGCCGAAGGGGAGCCCTGACTGGACCTTCGCCGCCAATGCGGGTTCCTACCAAGCCAAGCGGCTGCGCGTGCTGGTGCGGTGCAAACAATAGTATTCGGGTGGTTCCAAGATTATGAAACGCAAGATTCTGGTCATTCTGTCGAACCGGTGGAATCGCAGCCAAAAGCCAAAGTTCGTGGAGTTGGATAGCGACGAGAAGGGCAACATACTCAAAGAGCGCCAGTTGCGCAGCCAGCCGCGCAAACCGGTCTATCATGAGGTGTGGGAAAGCGACGAAGGCAAGACGTCGCTATCCTCCGCCTACCGGCTCAAGCGCAAATACAGGCACGCGCTGGAGAAGCCAAAGGCCTGACATCACCGCTGGCCAGCCTGAGCACGGCGCAAGTGTCCAGAATCATCGCGCCGCCTCCGGCCATTCATCGGTGGTGAACGGATTCATGCTGGTGATGGATGCACCTAAACGCGCTGTTCCGCGCCACCGAAACTGTCGTAAACGTGCTGATAGACTGCCTCGCACTTGGCCCGGTAAAGCTCCGGGGTGTACACTGGCGGCAGCTTATCCAAAAACTCTTCGATACACAGCCGCACCATCGCCCGTGACTGCTGACGCTTGCGCCAGTCCAGTACCAGCTTCTCGGCTTTGAGGCTCTGGAGCATGGCCTTGGCGACCTTCTTCACCTCGCGCACTTCCTTGGCCGTGATTTCCACCTGTGGCTTGGTCAGGATGTCGAACATCGCCAACTCTTCCTCGGTCAACTTCTCCTTGATGTGGCGCTGCTCTTCGTCGTTGAGCTTCTGGGCGAACTTCACCAGTTGCTCGTAGATCGCCTCCACATTGGCCGACCCGGCGTTGTACTCGTCGATGAGCTCCTGAAACTTCTCCAGAAAATCGGCCCGCGTCCGGTTCACCGCCACCATCGCTTGGAGCTTGGCCGTTATCGCGGCCCGGAGCCGTTCAAGCTCCGCCCGCTTGTGTTCCTTCTTGAAGAACTTCCGCAGCGCGTCGAAATCAATCTTGCTCAGGTCCAGCGGCTTGCTTTCCTCTTTGATGATGTAGCCGCTGGTGGCGATGGACTTGTCCAGCACGCCCTCGATTGTCAGCATCACCCCGGAGATGTCCACCGGTGGCATCAACGACCGAATCATGTCCGCCAGCGTTATGAACAGGGCACACGGCCCGGCAAACTGGCTGGCGCTGGTGTCGGGCAGAATGGCCCTGTAAACATCTCGATGAGCGCCTTCTTCTCTTCGACCGGTGTCCTGCCGCCACCACCAGCGCCGCCGCCAGCGTAGATGGCCAGAGCCTTCTGCAAATTCCCGAAGACGCCCACGTGGTCAACAATCAGCCCGTTGATCTTGTCCGCGAACACCCGGTTGGCGCGGGCAATGGTTTGCATCAGCGTGTGGTTCCGCAGGGGCTTGTCGAGGTATATGGTCGAGCACGAGGGGACGTCGAAGCCGGTCATCCACATGGCGCAGACGAACACCAGCCGGAACGGGTCGTCCGGGTCTTTGAACTTCGTCTCCATGTCCTCCTTGACCATCCGCAGCCGGTGCTGCGCGATGTCCAAGCCCTTCGCCTTAAACTCCGCCACTTCGTTCTGAGCCTGTGATATTACCACCGCCATATCGGTGGTCTTCATCCAGCTTAGCGTGTCGAGGATTGTGTCCTGTTCTTCCGGGGTGGCCTTCCCCAGCGACTTCTTGAGTTGGTCCTCGTGCTTGGCCCACTGGACCTTCACCTTGTCGTACATCCGCACCGCCGTCAGCTTGTCGATGCAGACCACCATGCCCTTGCCCCGGAAGCCGCGCCCGGCAAAGTGGCGCACGATGTCCGCCGCGACCTTGTCCAGCCGGTCGTCCCGCGTAATCAAGTGATACTGCCGCCCCAGCACGCGCTCCAGCTTGCGCTCCTGCTCTTCATCCAGAACGGCGTCCTCGATGACCCTGTAAATGTCATCATTCAACTGATCGTTGGTCAGTTGTAGTTCGGGTATCCGGTTCTCGTAGAACAGCGGCACCGTGGCCCCGTCGTCCACCGACTGCTTGAAGTCGTAGATGCTGACGTAATCGCCAAAGACCTCCTTGGTCTTTTCCTCGCCCACCATCAGCGGCGTGCCGGTGAACCCGATGAACGCCGCCTTGGGCAATCCCTCGCGCATGTTCATGGCGAAGATGTCGTATTGGCTGCGGTGCGCCTCGTCGGTCATGACGATGATGTCCGCCCGGTTCGACAGCTTCGGGAAATAGTCCGACGACCCGGAGCCAGGCTTCAAACCGGGGTCGCCTGATTCATCAATGAATACGAGCATAAGTGATTCAGACTCGTTACTTCCCGGTTTCAAGGTCCAGCTTCGACACGTCCAAGTCGCCCGAAATCAGCTTGGGCAGCAGCAGGTCGCGGGTGCGGCGGAGGTTGGCGTTTTTGCGCTTGAGTGTGATGATTTGGTCGGACATTGGTTCAAGAATATTTCTCGCCTCCGTCAGTAAGGTTGCTGGCGGCCAAGCAAACTGAATCGTCTTGATGTGCATGTCGCCAAGATGTGCGACCGTTGTGCCTACGATTGATTTGTTCCAAGTCTGAATCGGCAACTCTAACGCGAGGAAAAGGTGGTAGTTTCCAATTTCACCGCTCGACTCAAACTTGGCAACCCGTTGGTTTTGTAAGGCGTGGCCGCTCGACCAGATACACATGTGGAAGTCGCCATCCATGCCGACGAGTATGTCGCCGTTCTTGATGTGATACTTCGGCTCGGCCTTCTCGTCGGTGAGCGTGTCTGTTGAACCGTCCAGAATGTTGCGGATACGAATGACCGGCGTGCCAACACCTGTCGTGTTGAACTTATTTGATTGAAACGGAAACCCGTACGTCACGTTGGCCACGTCTTTAAGTTGCTTCACTTCCCATCCCTGCGGAATCTTGCCCAACGGTGACTCGACCAGCTTGACCTTCGCGTGGCCGGGGAAGCGGAAACTCACGAACCATTCCCGGTAAAGCGCCTGCGCCATCCGCTCCAGAATCTGGATGCGCCGCGTGTTGTTGTCGATCAGGTCGTCGTAGGCGGAAAGGATGGCTGCGATCTGCTTCTGAATCTTGGGCAGGGCTACAAGCGCGGGTACTCGCTTCAAGACCGTGTGGGTAACAAGTGGCTGAGCCGCACCACCGGCGTAACCGTTCAGCTTCAAATCGCGTAGCAGGTAGCTGAAATACCGAATATCGTCGATCGCCTGCTTAGGCTTAGCGACGATGGTATTGTCGGAAGCCCAGAACCTTCCACCGCAATAGGCGATGGAACCGCAGTAGGCACCGACTCGGCCAATGATTATCCCATCTTCGTGGGTGTAGCCGGGGCTACGCCCGATCAGTCCGTTGGAACCGAAAGCAGCGTATTAACCGTCACCTCCCGGTTTGATGGCCTTGCCGTTGAAGAAATTCAGAACTTCGCCGAGTTCGGTCTGATCGAAGCCGTTTCTTTTCATCGCGTCCGTCATTCCAGAATCTTCACTGCGTTCCCGGCGATGCGTTCCTCCAAAGCCCGCGCCTCAACGTTCAACGTCTCCAGTTCTTCGTTCAGTCCCTCAAACTGCTCCATGAAATCTGCATTGCTCACCTCCACGCCAGCAGCCACGCCCACGTATCGCCCCGGATTCAGGCTCCAGCCCTGCGCCTCAATTTCCTTGCGCGTGGCGATCTTGCACAGCCCAGCCACGTCGGCGTACTTCAGCTTCGGGAACTTCTCCTTGAGCATCGCCTCGCTGCCCCGGTCGAACTCAGGGGGCTTGCCCCGGTAAAGCCGCACGATGTTGGCCAAGAACTCAACCTGCTCCGGGGTGAACTCCCGGTGTGCGCGATCAACCTGCCGGAAGATGTGCCGGGCATCAATGAACAGCACCTTGTCCTTCAGCGCCTCTGGCTTGCCCTTATCGAAGAACCATAAGGTCGCAGGCAGCGCAACCGTGTAGAAGAAGTTCGGACCGACCGATACCATCACGTCCACCGCGCCGGACTCGATGATCTTCTTTCGGATTTCGAGTTCTGACCCACGGGCATCGGCGGCGCTGTTGGCCATCACAAACCCGGCTCGGCCCTTGGCGCTGAGCGCGTGGTAGAAAAGCTGTATCCAAATGTAGTTGGCGTTGTCCGTGTTGGGCATCCCCAGCTTGAAGCGCGGGTCATCCTTGATCTTGTCCTTGTCCACACCGCTCACGTTGAACGGCGGATTGGCCATCACGAAGTCGAACCAGCCGACGCAGTTGTGGACATCCTCGTAGTAGGTGTTGCTCTGGCGGATGTCGCCGGACAGCCCATGAATGGCAAGGTTCATCTTGCACAGCCGGATGGTTTCGGCCACGCGCTCCTGCCCGAAGATACTGATTTCCGCGCTGGGGTTTCTTTTGTGGTTCTGGACGAAGCGGGCGCTGGACACGAACATGCCGCCGCCGCCGTTGGCCGGGTCGAGCAGGCGTCCGTGGAATGGCTCGATGATCTCGACGGTCAGGTCAACCATGCTCGGCGGGGTGAAGAATTCGCCGCCTTTTTGGCCTTCCTTCATGGCGAACTCGCCCAAGAAATACTCGTATATTTTACTGAATGCATCGCCGGGCATGTCGAGCGGTATGCCGGACATGATCTTGAGCAACTCGACCAGTACCGTGTTGTCGATGCGCTGGTAAGTCTTGGGGAGCACATCCTTGAGGTCTTCGTTCTCGCGCTCCACGGCCTTCATGGCCTCGTTGAGCAGCTTCCCGGTATCAGCGCCCTCCGGCGCGTTCAGCAGCCGGGAGAAGCGGGCCGCGTCCGGCAGGTACATAACGCCCTTGGCCTGATAGTCGAGCTTGCCGACGGTGCGGCGACCAGTGGCCTTGCCCTTCAACTCCGCCTCGACCTTGGTGAAGGAGTTATCAACGAACCGGAGAAAGATCAGGCCCAGCACCGGCGCGGAGTATTCTGATGGCCGCAGCGATGAGTTGGCCCAAAGTTGATCGGCGGCAGCCCAAAGCCGTCGTTCGAGTTCTGCGAGGTCGTTCCCACTCTTGGCGTTGCTCATGGAGTTCGTGTCTGTATACAAAACCGCTGGTGCCTTTATGGGGCTTCGGTGGGCAGGATGCAAACTGGAACTTGTGAGACGTGACCAGCGAAACGATGCCCGGCGCGATAGCGATAGCGGTAGCTGTCACCTCGGCGCTGGCCGCTGTTCACTCGCCTGAGGAATGGTGCGCGATAGAGGGTTTGAACCTCTGACCCCTTCCGTGTCAAGGAAGTGCTCTACCACTGAGCTAACCGCGCAATTGACCCGCATAATCTATCAGTAATCCACCTCCGGGGCAAGCACAAACACCACACGAGTTTAGCCAGGAAATAAAGAGAAAAAGCCATATAATTTGGCTTTATTGCCAATCCCGGAGGGCGATCCCCCCAAGAAAACCAGATCATTCCTATGTAGAATTGGTTGGCGCCAGCCGCACGTTGGCCATACATTCGACACAGGTTCGGAGCAGATTCGGAGCGTGACATTGGCAAACACTGGCAAACGCATGAAGCAAGAAAATCACGGTCGAGAAATGGAAGCTCCGTGGACAAACAGAGGCCAAACGGCCATGTTGCTTCACGAGGTATTCCCATTCCGCGATGCTCCACAGCCCTTGTCCCACGATGAACTCACCCTTACAGCCGCATCTTGGAACTGACTCGTGGCAAAGCGAAGCGACACGCGGTCCTTACGCAATACGCCCGCGGTTCCACGCTCTGCGACAAAAGCGTTGATCGAATCGAGTTGCTCGATATTCTCGCCGACGCCGTCGGGGCCCGCAATGGGTGGAAGCGCCTTCTGGCCCGTTGTTCTGGTGTGAAGAAGAAAGCCATCCGCAAGCAAGGGGGCGGGGAGGGCGAGGTAGTTGTCGGGGGTGGCCCGTCCGGCATAGCTCCGTTAGGAGCGCCATGTTTATAGCTG
>JBAXTC010000317.1:0-8261 GCA_037130375.1 Verrucomicrobiota bacterium
TGCGCCGACTGCCGTCGGCGGCTACGATTTTGCAGGTTCTTGAATCCGCCCTGGGCCAGACCGATGGGGCGCAGTTGCGCTTGCGGAATACACACTTTTTCGCTATTGTGATGTATGTGAGAACGAATATCGATCTTGATGCGGGCTTGGTAACCCGGGGCCTTCGCCTTTCCGGACTGCGGACAAAGAAGGATTTCGTCAATATGGCACTCCAAGAATTTGTACGGCGCAAAGATCAGAAACAGATTCTGGAATTGCGGGGAAATATCCGCTGGGCGGGTGATCTGGATTTGATGCGGCAGAGCCGATTCTGATGGTTTTGGTTGATCCCAGCGTCTGGATTGACTTTCTGGCCGGAAGACTGGAAGCCAATGTTCCCCCTGAAGGTTCACAAACGGTGGAACCCGGAATCTGGACCGGAAAATGAAAGGCACATTATGAAGCTGACGATTGATCGGGAAGCCGATGCGCTTTATCTCGATTTGGATGAAGCTCCCGCCGCCGAGAGCGAGGAGATTTCCCAGGACGCCGAGGACCGAATAAACGTTTACAATATTATAGTTGCAATTTTCCGGTTCTCTCGTATTTTCCAGATTCCCTAAGAACGGGATTTTTTATTGTGACTTATTGTATTTTAGAAACAGGAAGCAAACAGTATCGCGTTAGCACGGGCGATACACTGGAAATCGAACGCCTGGCCGTTGAAGCCGGGCAGCCGGTCACTTTTGACCGCGTTCTTTTGGTCAATACCGATGGCCAAGTCGCCGTGGGCTCGCCCATGGTCGCCAGCGCCACCGTGGTGGCTGACGTCGTCGAACATATTCGCGGCGAGAAAAAGATCGCGTTCAAGATGAAACGCCGCAAAGGCTACCATAAGACGATCGGCCATCGTCAGGAGCTGACGGTGGTCAAAATCAAAGAGATAAAGACCCAAGCGGCGCCTGTCGCCACTTCGGAAACGCCCGTCACCGATAACCCACTACCCATTACCAGTTAAGAGTTTATGGCACACAAGAAAGGTCAAGGCAGCGTCCGCAACGGGCGTGATAGCGTCAGCAAGCGGCTAGGCGTGAAACGATACGGCGGCGAATTTGTCACCGCCGGCAGCATCCTGGTCCGGCAGCGCGGCACGAAGTTCGTCGCCGGGCAAAACGTCGGCACGGGACGCGATTGGACGTTGTTCGCGCTCGTGGATGGCAAAGTCGCGTTCGACAAAGACAGCCACCGCATTAACGTTCGGGCCGAGGAGACAACGGCGACTGTCTAGCCGGGCATGGCAAATTTCGAGGCGAGGCTCGGGCCTCGCCTTTTTTATTCATTCACGTGTTCATCGACGAAATCAAAATCTATGCGTTAGCGGGGCACGGGGGAAAAGGGTGCGTCGCATTTCAACGCGAGAAGTACCGTCCCAAGGGCGGGCCGAGCGGGGGTAACGGCGGGCGCGGGGGCGACGTGATCCTGGAAGCGGACCACGACCTGAATAATCTCATTGCGCAATTTTATCAGCCTCGACTGATCGCGGCGGATGGCCAGGGCGGCTTGGGCAAAGGCATGGATGGCCACGCCGGCAAAGATCTGGTGATTAAAGTGCCCTGCGGCACGCTGGTATGGAGATTGCCGACGGAAGCTGTCACGGACGAAGCGGAGGATGAAGTGCCGGGGCGTTCGCGCGCTGCACTGCGGGCCAGATCAAACGATCGCCTGCTGCTGCGAACTGCCCCCAAGGCGCGCGCGTTTGAAGTCAACCTCGCCGAGGAGCAGGAGGGCGAGACATCAACGCCAGGCCAAAAGCCCAAGGGTGAATTGACGGCCGACCTCACGGCACATGGGCAACGCTTCGTCTTGTGCAAAGGTGGACGCGGCGGACTCGGGAATCGCAATTTCGCCACCGCTGCGCGCCAGACGCCGCGTTTCGCACAACCCGGAGAAGCGGGGAATGAAGGCGATTTCCTTTTCGAACTGCGGATCATGGCCGAGATCGGCCTGGTGGGGTATCCGAACGCAGGGAAATCGACCTTGCTCACCGCCATCTCCCGCGCCCGGCCCAAAGTCGCACCGTATCCGTTCACCACGCTGCATCCACAGATCGGCATTGTGGAATATGCTGATTTCCATCGGCTCACCGTGTGCGACGTGCCGGGATTGATCGACGGCGCCCACCGCAATGTCGGCCTCGGCCACGAATTCCTGCGGCACATCGAGCGGTGCAAAATGCTGGTGCTGCTCCTGGACATGGCGGCCACAGACGGGCGTGCCCCATGGGACGATTACACGAGCCTGCTGCGCGAACTCGAGCTTTACGACCCCGCCTTATTGAAAAAACAACGGCTGGTGGTAGCCAACAAAATGGACGAGCCGGCAGCGGCGGAGAATTTGAAGAAGTTCAAGCGGCGCATCCGCAAGACGCCGATCCTTCCCATGTCGGCCGCGTTCGACCAAGGGCTTGATAAGTTCAAGGAGACGATTCGGGCGGCAGTGGCAGAAGCTGCCACACCGTAGGGCGGAGCGGCGCTCTGGTCCTGGCGGGTGGCAAGCCGAACCTTAAGTGGCCGCGAGAAAGGAGACTCTGAGGCCGCGGGCCATTATCACCGAACTGCCCGGAGTGCGCACCTGCCCGGATGAATCCACGATTTTTGTTGGGCAGAATTCGTTAAGCAGCTACCTTGACCCGCCGTGAAGATAACCGTGCCCGGACGAGCCAGCCGACGAACCTTTCTTAAGCAAGCCACCCTCACGTTGGCAACCGCACCGACGCTGAATGGAGCCTTGCTCCTGGCCGCCGCCGCCCCCAAGGCGAAGCTTCGCACGGCGGTCATCGGCTGTGGCGGACGAGGCGAGGTGAGCCTGGAGGGAGCCTTGGACGAGCAACTTGTCGCCATCGTCGATGTGGATGACGGCCGCCTCGCTGCCGCCGCCGGAAAGGCTTGGGCGCGGGGTGCCCAGCCGAGGATGTTCCATGATTACCGGCAGATGTTCGACGCCATGCACAAGGAGATCGACGCCGTGTTCGTCGCCACGCCCGATCATCACCATGCGCCAGCCTCGATGCAGGCCATTCAACACGGAAAGCACGTCTATTGCGAAAAACCGCTGTGTCATGACATCTTCGAGGCGCGGGCGCTCGCCAAAGCCGCCCGACGGCACAAGGTAACGACCATGATGGGAAATCAGGGCCACTGCGAAGAAGGGTATCGGCTGCTCTGCGAATACCTCTGGGCGGGGGCCATCGGGGAGGTGCTGGAGACCCATAGCTGGAGCGCCTTCGTGAACGGCGGCGCCGGTCCCCGCCCGGCGTCCAGGCCCATCCCAGCGGGATTGCACTGGGACCAATGGCTGGGGCCGGCCCCGTAGGAAGTGCCGGGCCTCAACCAATTCCTGCGGCGTCCCTATCGGAGAGGTTGGAAGATATAGACAAAAAGGAGCTTCCCGGTCCCTTGCGTCCTTGCCTCTTGGTGTCTTTGCGTTAACTGCTGTTCTTAGGGTGTTTCCCTTTCGCCGGGCTGCGGCGGCACCAGCATGATTCGGTAGAACCGTTGCGCGTTGGTGGTCGAATCCGAGGCGCTCGCCGCATCGCTGGTCGCCATGATGGGGCTTCCAAAATCCAGCCACTTGGTTTCCGTCAAGTCGGTCTTGTACTGCACCTGATAGCGTTGACCGGGCATGGCAATCCAGAGGAAAGAGAGCCTGCCGTTGCTCGGCTGCGTCACGATAAATGGCCGTTGCAGGAAGCAGCCGTTGTATGCCGAGAAGTCGCTCGCCACGAACAGCGGCGGCAGGCCCTGGCCGGCCGAGAGCCCCGCTAAACCGTAGGACGCAGCCATCTGCAGATACGTCAGACATATCCGGCCATCAAAGAATAACTCCATTTGGAAGGAATTCGAGTTCGTCATGCCGTATTCCGGCACGTCTTGATACGTCACCGCCACACGGTCCCAGAGTTGCTTCCATGAAACTTTGCCCACGGCGCTGGGATCCAGATCGCGGAACAGGGCCGACACACGCGGGCGATTAAAGTGGTTGGTGTATGATGGGCTAAAGGTAATGTCCCCCGAGTTCATCGTCAGGTAACCGTTGCTGCCGATAAACAAGACGTTGGTCCGCTGATGGTAGATGGCCACCGTCTCCCTGCCGGACAAGACCGCTCGAACGTAGGAATCGTCGCTAAGCAAAACCACCGTGCCGTCGTCGGGATCGGTCGGAAATGCGCTCGCGGCCTGCCGGCAAACCGAGTAGAAATTCATGCTCGCATCGGGAGTGAAGGTGAAAGACTGATACGCCAGGTTATTGGTGTGGGGCGACGCGCCAAACCATTCGGTGAAATAGTCCGGCTGGCTGGCAAGCACGGACAATACCGCGTTCGAGCTGTGGGCGGTCCCAATGAGGTTGCTAACCAGGCAACTGTACCGGCTGCCGGAGTCAGCCAATTGCACGTTGTTGGCCGCGTAATCGGAGTCAGTCGCACCGGCAATGGCCGCACCGTCCCGCATCCAGGAATAGGTCAGCGGCGCTTTACCACTCGCGCTTACGCTGAACACAGCCGCGCCACCCACAATCGCCGTCCTGTTGCCCGGCTGAATCAAGAACTCGGGCGGCGTGTCATCATCAATCACGAGCATCGTGGCCGAGACGTTGGTGAAGCCGGCGACGCTGGCGGTGACGGTCACCGTCTGGTTGCCGTCGTTTACGACGTTGTCCACCAGCGTCAGGTCGAAGTTGCCGGAAAGTTGTCCGGCGGGAACGGTGACCGTCTGCGGGACAGTCATTCGGCTGGAGAGGCTGGAGGACAAAGAAACGGTGAGATTAGTCGTCAAAACGCCGGATACCCACACCGAGCCGGCATTGGTCAGCACACCGGCATTTTCGGCAGCGCTGACGGGCAACACGACTGCCAGAGGAGAGCAGGGAGAATAGGAGCTAAAATCGCTGGCCAGGAAATTGGCCGGCACGCCGGTTCCGGCCGACAGTCCGGCGAGGGCGCCGGGGGCGGTAATGGCAAGGTAAGTGATGCGAATCCGCCCATCGAAGAACATTTCGATCTGGAAACTGTTGGTTTGGGCCGAGACCCCAAAAACCGGCACCGCCTGGTAAGTCACGGCCACGCGGTCCGTCAATTGCTTCCAGGAAACAGTGCCGCCAACGCCCGGGTTCAAATCGTGAAACAGCGCGGAGACGCGCGGCAAGTTGAAGTGGGCCGCGAGAGTTTCCACCATGTAGGAGTCGCCTGAATTCATGGTCAAATAGCCGTTGCTGCCGATGTAGAAGACATTGGCGCGCGTATTATAGATGGCGACCGTGTCACCGCCCTGGATCGTCGCCGTAGCAAAGCTATCGTCGGCCAGGTTAACCGTGTTGCCGCCCGTTGGGTCGGTGAAGAAAGCAGGAACCGGTTGCCGGCAAACGCCATAGAAGTTGGAGCTGCCGTCGGGCGTAAAAGTGAGGGTTTGGAATGACAAGTCGGTAATGCCGGCATAAAAGAGTTCCGTGAGGTTATCCGGTTGGCCCACGCGCAAGGAGAACTGGCGGCTGATCCCCGCGAGGCTGTTGAGGTTGGTAAACCAAACGTTGGCAGAATAAATACCCATCGGCAGACTATTGGCCGACGCCGTCACGGCAGCAGTGACCGAGACCGCGGGGCCACCCGGAGTGAGCGCGCCTCCGGTTGGCAGCACGTCGAGCCAAGTATTGGTATTGGCAACCGTCCAACTAAACGAATTGCTGCCCGCGTTGGTCAGCACCAAGCTCAACGAAGCCGGCACAAAAGGTCCTCCGACCGGACCTTTGGTCACAAAGCCGGCCACGGATGCAATGCGCAGGTCATCCGGCAAATCGAACGACTCATATACCCCCGTGGAGGTGGAACTGGCCGGCGAGGTGGCGCTGAAACCCATGCCCCGCTTGGAAAAGGCGGCCCACAATTCGGGCTGATTGGCCCCACCCGTGTCCACCAAATCAGCCTGGATGATGGCGTCGCGTGCCTGGAGAAAGTTCGGATGCATGGGTGTCAGTTTCATGCCGTCAGTGACCAGTTGGAGAATCAGTTGGTTGCCGTCGGCCCACCCGTACTTGTTAATCAGGTTGGCTCGCGCTTCCCATAACGTCACACACCAGACCTCGCCCACATGATGCACTTCATCGGCACCGGTAACACTGCACGTGCCGAACATCCCCGTATGATATGGCGCGATCGAGGAACAATAATCGGCCTGCGCCGGGTCTATATCCTTGAAAGTCAATGGGTTCTTGCTCAGGTCCGTCGTGTAAGGGTAGCGCCGAATCCCAAAGTAATAATTCTGCGTGTCATCCGCCCCGCGAAGCTTATAACTGGCATAGGCTCCTGCGGCGTAGTTTCCGTTCACGTCGTCTCCCGCCTTGCTCAGCAATGACAACCCGTAGAAATCAGACCAGCCTTCCCCCATCCCGTCAGATTGCGGGTCACCCAGGGCTTGACCCCCGCCGACCAGGCGCCAGCTTAATCCATGAGTATGTTCATGCAGCACCACCTCGGCATCGAAATCACCGTCACGGCGGGGATTGGGACCCGTGAAAATAAACATCTGCATTTGGCCAGGAGAACCGTCCGGCGGCGTGGAAAAATTGGCGTTGTTAATCCCGCTGGCGTCCTGAGCATCGGCCTGCACCTCGTCATTGCCCAGACCGCCTCGCCCAAAATTGGCGGTTTGGAAATTGCCCGCCGCCTCGGTGAAACCCAATTGGTAGAGCCGGTCGTGATACCAGTTGCACAGGTAAAACAGTTGCACCACGGCGGCGCTGGCGTAATTCGTCGGATCCTGCGTGGAAAGGTCCATCGGAAAATCAAAGACGCGAAACGGCGAACCCTGCGGTCGGGGCAGGTCCGGCAAATCGTCCTCATTCCAATCGGTATGGGCGTCCACGTTGTTGCCCAAAGTTTGATTGTCTCCGTCGTTGATCCAACCCGCCGGCGAAGCGTTCGTGTCCAGCGCCGAGAGGGTCACCAGCACAGGCGCCGTCAGCGGCGGCTGGGCGCTCGATGGAGTCGAATAACCGGGAGAAAACGGCGTGGGGCTGTCGCTGGTGAACACCCGGTAGCTGGCTTCGGTCAGGTAACTGGTGAGACAGCGCCGCAATCGCACCTCGCCCGTGCGCGCGTCCACCAGGACGCGAAACATCTCGCCGCGGGACCGGCTCATCAGAATCACGTCCCAGCACAGCCGCAACGTCTGCTTATCCAGCGGCAGCCACATCAGCTTGGTCTCGGCCTCACCCTTCAAACCCGGCGCGGTGAACTTCTGCCGCTGCTCGGCGCCCGCCGCCGGCCCGCCGGTGGGGCTAATCTTTGCCTCCCAGAGGTCTTCCCCCACATTTCGCGCCGCCATAGTCAGCGCCTGCGCCGCCGAAACACCCGGCAAGACCGATTCCCCCCTGCCGGCCGCTTTAATGGGATCGGGCAAAAACTGACTGCATATATTCACCAACTCGCCCCGCCGGGTCGTGTGCGAGATCAACACGCCCTCGAAAACAGCCACGCCCGCCACTTGTTGTTCCCACACAACGGTTTTGAGTCCGTTGTGAGGCGTCACATACTCCCGCGTAACGCGGGCCTGGTCCAGCGCCTCGATCCCATAGCCAAAAAGCTGGCGGTGAGCCTGCAAAAATGCCCTGGTCGCCCGATAGGGATCATCAGCCGCAATCCCCTTGGCCGCGGCGGCCGAAACGGCCTTGCCCACACCGTTGGCACCGCTCAGGAAACCGTCGGTGGCCGCGACCATTTTCGGCGCGCCGGTCACGAGGTCAAAACTCACCCGCACCTGGGGCAGAAGCGCGCGCAATTGCTCGACAGCGGCCCGCTGCTCGCCGGACACCGTCTCCATCCCGCCTGGCTTATCAGCCCGTTGATCGAAGTTGGGCAGCGCCGGGCGCTCCGGGGCCTTGGACGCATGGCTGTTTGCGGGACATGCGATCACCAAAGCGGACAGGGTCACTGCTCTCAAAAGCTGGTTTCTCATAAACGGACATCTTGCCTACGGTCGCACCTCGATTGCATTCCCGCGAGCAATTCCGCTCGTTGATTTCCGGTTGCTTCAGTCAGGTGGTCTGGCGCTGATATTCGCCGACTTTGGGTTCGCCGGCCAAGCAGAAAATCCTCCGCTTTGAAAATCAGCGGATAAACCAACCTCACCAGTTTGTTCAAACCTATCTGCGGATGACTGGAAGCGGCTTCATGTTGCCAGGCTTTGACTTTTTGATGCTCAAAAAGCTGGAACCCATGATTCAACTGAACT
>JBAXTC010000318.1:0-8230 GCA_037130375.1 Verrucomicrobiota bacterium
CTCCTGTTCAATCCCAAACCCATGAACCAACAGGAGGAAACGGAGATAACGGAGATGGGAAAACAGAAACTGAAGGGGGGGGGAAGGCGGTGGCAGGGCGGATTCAAGAAATCGTAGCCGCCGACGGGAGTCGGCGCTGATCTCAGTAATTGAGGAAAAGTGCGCCGACTCCCGTCGGCGGCCGCAGATTTGTGGATTCTTGAATCCGCCCTGATTTCCAGTTGTGCCAGGCCAATAAGCCTTGAAAGCATCTTCAATATCCGGCAACCTCTTCACATGGACATTGACCTTGATGCTTTTTCGCCCTCTCAACAACGGGCGCTTTTCGATCTTTTGATTCTGTCGATGTATGCCGACGGGCATCTGACAACCGTTGAAGATGAGCAGTTACAGAAGTTGCTTGCGGCAATTGGATACACCGAAGAATTTGATCGCCAACGTGAATTTGATGCGGCAGTGACCCGGATGAGGCCGTTCGTCCAATCCATCCAGCAAGCCAAGGAAAAAGCCTTATCGTTGGCCGATGCCTTCACCACTCGCAGCCAGCAGAAGCAGGTTTATGCGGCGATTCAACAAATCATGACCAGTGACAAAAACGTGAGTTCGTGGGAAACCACCCTGCTGTCGGAACTCAGTCTGAAATTCAAGAGCAAACCGCAACAACCATCTACGGCCCCCTAAGAAAGGGCGCGGGCCAGATTTTGCTTTCTTTGTCCTCCGTGCCTTCTATTATGCCTACCGCTCTCAGGGGTTGCGGCCGCTGAGAGATTGGTTCATTCGCTGAAACAAACGAATTATATGCCATTGACACATACCAAAGATCTGTTCGCCAAGGCGCTGAAGGGGAAATATGCGCTGGGAGCCTTTAACGTCAACAACATGGAACTTCTCCAGGCCATCGTCGAGGCCTGCGAAGAGGAGAGGGCGCCCGTCATGCTCCAAATTTCCAAAGGTGCGCGCCAATACGCCAACCCCGTTTATCTTAAGAAGCTCATCGAGGCGGCCGTCAGCCTGTCCAATATCCCCATCGCCGTGCATCTCGACCACGGCGATTCCTTCGAGCTGTGCAAAGACTGCATCGACGAAGGGTTTACCAGTGTGATGATTGATGCCAGCCACGAACCGTTCGACAAGAATATCGAAATCTCGCGCAAAGTCGCCGATTATGCCCACGCGCATAACTGTGTCGTCGAAGCGGAGTTGGGCCATCTGGTCGGCGCCCAGTTTGACGAAGGCGAAGAAGGGGGCAACTACTCGAAGGAGGGGCATTACACCAACCCCGAGCAGGCCGTTGATTTCGTGAAGCGCTCGGGTGTGGATTCGCTGGCGGTGGCCATCGGCAACTCGCATGGCGCTTACAAGTTTAAGGGCGAACAGCATCTCGACCTCGAACGGCTCAAGGCCATCAAGAAGGCCCTCATGGATGCAGGGCTCGGCGATTATCCCCTCGTTCTCCACGGCGCTTCGAGCGTGCCCAAGGATCTCGTCGAGGAAATCAACAAATACGGCGGCAAGCTGGGCACGGACGCGGCTGGCGTGCCGGAGGCGGACATCGAAATCGCCCGCCGGATCGGGTGTGCGAAGGTCAACATCGACACCGACCTGCGCCTGGCAATGACCGCCGCCATCCGAAAGGCTTTCGGAGAAAACCCGAAGGAGTTCGATCCCCGCAAATACCTCGGCCCTGCTCGCGCCAAGGTGAAAGAGCTGGTGCGGCACAAGGTCCACAATGTCCTCTGCTGTGCGGGTCACGCGTTTGACTAAACCTCAGCCTTGGTTGAACGGGCATGGCAGGCGAGCCCAACAAGTGCGCCGAGCGGCGGTTCATCGATTTTCTTGCGCGCAAGAATCTGCGTCTGACTGGCCAGCGACGGGCCATTATTGAGAGCGTTTTCAGCACCGAACAGCATTTTACCGCGGACCAACTGCTGGAGTGGTCTCGCCGGCGGGACAAATCGGTCTCGCGCGCCACCGTCTATCGCACCTTGCCGCTGTTAACCGAGAGCGGACTCGTCCGCGAATTGGATCTGGGCAAAGAACAGCAATACTACGACCCGAACTACGCCGAGCACCCCCACCACAATCACATCATCTGCCAGGACTGCGGCAAGATCGTTGAGTTCGAGAGTGAGAAGATCGAGCGACTCGAGAACGAAATCAGCCAGCGCCTCGGCTTTTCGGTGGAGACTCACCGCCTGCAAATCACCGCCCGTTGCGAGGAACTCCGCATACAGGGCGCCTGCTCGAAGAAAAGCGCCTAGCCGAAATGGCACCCTTAACGAACAGGAGCTAACAGAGGAAACAGAGAAAACAGAGAGGGTTCGGCCATTATTGTCCCTTCCTGTTCGTCGGCGTTGAGTCTCCGAATAGTGTGCCGTCCCTGACGCTCCACTCAGCCAATCCCAAATCCGTTTCTCAGTTATCTCTGTTCTCCTGTTCAACCGGACTTCGAGCTTCGGATTTCGACCTTCGCTTTCCCTGCATCTCTCTGTTCCCTCTGCTGTCTCCTGTTCAACTCCGAAATGAAAAGTGACGGACTAACTGCGCCGGGTGATCATCCCGGAAACCCGGGTCTGGCCTTTTGCTTGGGCGGTCGAGGCGGGCCTGGCTTGGGTTTTCTTATCTCCGCCTCGAATATCCCAGCCACAAAGCTCTTAGCCTCATCCGGCAGACAGAGGTAGATCTTTCCCGGCATGCGCCCGTTGGCGGGCTGCCCAAAGGCTACCTTTAAGGCGTAGCCGCCCTCGATGTTCTGCTTGGCGGGCTGCTGCTGATCATCTTTCCACCGCAAAACCACCCGCGGCACCGGCGGCGCTTGACCTGGCGCGACCTCCACGGTCTTGCCGTTGAAGTTCTCGCCCGGCCGAAAGGGGAGAAGGATTGTAACTCCCAAATCCGGCGGCCAGCCTTTTCCCTGGCGCAGCGACAAAGTGCCGCCCTCCAGGGTGGCCCGTTCACAGGAAAAACCGCTGCCGCGAATGCCGCCCGCAGCGATCGAGTCCGGAAATGGCGCGTTCGTAAGATCCAGACTCCAGACGATATTAGTCGGGACGGGATTGGCCGATTTGGACGCGGACCCATCTTCGTGCCCGACAGCCGGCTTTTTCGCAGCTCGATTCCTGGAAGGCAATATCTGGTCGCGAAACAGGTAGAACGCCCCGGCGGCGCAAATGAGGACCAGCAAAATGGTTGCGACCGGGATGGAGGTGCGGGTGCGCGAAGGCTCCAGGGGGTTCAATCGGGACGCCGTTTCGCTGGCTGTGGCTGTGGGCCTGGGTTTGCTGACCTGGGAGGCCGACAGAATGAACTTTGTCTCCGCCGACGCAGGCGCTTGCGGGACGACGATCTTCTGGAAGCATGTCGGGCATTCGATTTGCCCGCCGCTCGTGCTGGAGTCGGCTGTGATATGTTGGCCGCAGACCGGACACGCAAATTTGAATTCACTCATCGGTTCCACCGTAAGGGTTTCACACAGCGCACCGCACGACAATGCTTTTTTGCAGTGACTTTCCCTCGGCTGCGTCCCACATTCCACGCCATTCGAGCGCATGAATAAGACCTCTCCTGTTTCCCGCAGCGGCCGGTTTGCCGATGGCCCCGCAGCGGCCGTGGCCCAGTTCACCGAGTCCATCTCCTTTGATCGACGGCTCTGGCGGCACGATATCGCCGGCTCGATGGCCCATGCCACCATGCTCTGCGAAGCCGGGCTCCTGACGCGGCGGGAGTCGCGCGCGATCATCCAGGGGCTGGCGGCGATCGGGAATGATATCGGCGCCGGAAAGTTTCGCTGGCAGCCAGAACTGGAAGATGTCCACATGAACATCGAAGCGGCGTTGACGCGCCGCGTCCCGGCGGGCGCCAAACTCCACACCGGTCGCTCGCGCAATGATCAGGTCGCGCTCGACATGCGCCTTTGGCTGCGCGAGGAAACCATCGGGTTGTCGAAGGAAATTCGCGCCTTACAGCGCGCCCTGGTGGAGATGGGGGAACGTTATCGCGATGTGATCATTCCGGGTTACACCCACTTGCAACGGGCGCAGCCGGTCTATCTGGCGCATCATCTGCTGGCTTATGTCGAAATGCTCGCGCGCGACGACCAGCGGTTGCAGGAATCGATGTCCCGCCTCAACGTCTGCCCGCTGGGCAGCGGCGCCATTGCCGGGTCCACCCTGCCGCTCAAACGCGAACTGGTGGCCAATTTGCTCGGGTTTGTCGATGCGCGGGGCCGTCCGCAACTGACGCAAAACTCGATGGACGCCGTGAGCGACCGGGATTTTGCGGTGGAGTTCTGCGCCGTCGCAGCCCTGCTGGCGGTGCATCTCTCGCGGCTGGCCGAAGACCTGGTCTTGTGGTCCAGCAGCGAGTTCAGCTTCATCAAAATCTCTGATGCCTACACCACCGGCTCATCCTTGATGCCACAGAAAAAGAATCCTGACGTCGCCGAGCTGATGCGGGGCAAAAGCGGCCGGGTCATCGGCAATCTGGTCGCCCTCCTGACGTTGCTGAAGGGCTTGCCCATGACTTACAATCGCGACTTGCAGGAGGATAAGGAGCGGCTGTTCGACTCGGCCGATACGGTGCGCGCCACGGTGCGGATATGCGCGGCGGTGCTCCAAAACACAAACGTGAACCGCGAGGCATGTCTGGCCGCCGCGCAAGATCCAACGCTCCTGGCGACCGACCTGGCGGATTACCTCGTTCGCCGGGGCCTGCCCTTCCGCCAGGCGCACCACGCGGTAGGCGCACTGGTGGCAATGGCCGAGCGCCTGCGCAAGCCGCTGAACCAGCTCACGCTGGCCGAATTGCGCTCGGCAGAGAAAAAGTTCGGAGCCGACGCGCTGAAAGTATTCGACCTGAAACAGGCGCTAACCCAACGAAAAATGACGGGCGCCCCGGGCACCCGGGAGGTGGAAAAGCAGTTGGCACGGTGGAAGAAAATGCTGGCTTGAAAGCTGGCGACCATGAGACACGCGCAGAAAGACCTTGGCCTGCTCAAAGCCGTCTCGCGCTCGTTTTATCTAACCCTGCGCGTGCTGCCAGGGAAGATTCGTCCCCAGATCAGTCTGGCCTATCTGCTCGCGCGCACAACCGACACCATCGCCGACACCGACCTCGTGCCATTGGAGCAGCGACTGCTATCCTTGCAAGGACTGCGCGAACGAATTCTGGGGCTGCGCCACGCACCGCTGGATTTCGGCGCCCTGGCCCGGCAGCAAGGTTCGCCCGCCGAGCGGATGCTCCTGGAAAACTGCGAAGCCAGCCTGGCCCTGCTCCAAACCCTGTCACCCCCTGACCGGCAACTCGTGGTCGAGGTTCTAAAAACCATCACCGATGGACAGGAGTTGGACTTGCGCCGGTTCGCCGGCGCATCAGCGCAGTCTGTCGTGGGTTTGCGCACGGATGAGGAACTGGACGACTACACTTACCGGGTCGCGGGGTGCGTAGGCGAGTTCTGGACGAAGGTGTGTCGCGCTCACCTTTTTTCCAAAGCACCGCTCGACGATGCCTGCCTGCTCGCCAATGGGGTGCGTTTTGGCAAGGGACTGCAGCTCGTAAACATCCTTCGCGATCTGCCGGCGGACTTGCGCCAGGGTCGCTGCTATCTGCCGGCTGAAAAACTGGCGGCGGCGGGCTTGAAACCTGCGGACCTTCTGGACCCGGTCAGCGAATCGCGCTTGCGCCCGCTCTACAACGCATGCCTCGATCGCGCCCAAGCGCACCTGCTGGCAGGCTGGGCCTACACCATTGCCTTGCCGCGCCGCAGCGTCCGCGTGCGACTCGCCTGCTCCTGGCCGATTCTCATCGGCCAGGAGACCCTCAAACTCTTGCGCGCCGGCAACGTGCTCGACCCGCGGCAGCGAATCAAAGTGGACCGACGCCGGGTCCGCCAACTCACGCTGCGCTCCGTGTTTCTCTATCCTTGGTCAGGCGCATGGGAAAAGCAGGTTCCCGCCGCTCGTGGTTAATCAGGAAAACTGTTGCGCCCGCCGCTATTATGTCGTAATAAATCCCCCATGCAGATTTCAAAACTCTTGTTCGCCTTTTGCGTTCCGGCGCTGTGCCTGGGCCCTCTTTCCATTCGTGCGGCTGACAGCCAGCCACAGACTCCCCCGCCTGCCGCGGCATCGCTCCAGACCACTCCGACCAAGGCCGAGTTGAAGAAGCAAGCCGAGACCGAAGCCAGGGAACGTAAGACGGCTGAAAAGGCCAGGAAGGCAGAACAGAAGAAACAGGCCGAGGCCCAAGTCAAGGAGCGCAAAGAAGCCGACGCCAGGCAAAAACCCGCCAAAACCACCGCCGCACAAACCAGCCCGACACCAAAAGTCGAGAAAAAGGCGCCGACCATCAAACCAATCGAAGCTCCGCCCCTGCCCATTTCTGCCGACAAAGAGCAGCGCCTGAAGGAATTGCTGCAAAAATATAAGACCGACGAACTTTCGCCCGAGCAATACCACCAGCAACGCGCCAAGATTCTGGCTGAGCCTTAGCTGGCGCAGCGGGATGTTGGAGTGGTGTAGTGGTGGATTGATGGGCAGGAGAACCGGCCAGCGCTCCTGTCTGGCACTTTGTAGTTCTGCTCGCGACTTGTCGGCGGCGGACTTTACACCTAATATCCGCTCCATGCACGAATTCCATTATACTGCCAACAAACTCTGCTGCGAAGGCGTTGCCGTTCAAGCGCTCGCGAAGAAGTTCGGCACGCCTCTTTACATCTATTCGCAACAGACACTGACCCGTCATTTCCAGGATCTGGACCAGGCGATGGCTGAGGTGGACCATTTGGTCTGCTTTGCCGTCAAGTCCAACTCCAACCAGTCAGTCTTGCGGGCGCTGGCGCGGCTGGGCAGTGGATTCGACATTGTCAGCGGCGGTGAGCTGCAGCGCGTGATGGCGGCCGGCGGCGACCCCCACCAGTGCGTCTTCGCCGGTGTGGGCAAGACCGAGCCAGAAATCGAATTTGCCCTTCGGCAGGGGGTCTATTCGTTCAATGCCGAAAGTGAGCCCGAGCTGGAGCGCATCAACCGCGTCGCCGCGCGCCTCAAAATCACCGCGCCGGCCGCCGTGCGCGTGAACCCCGACATCGAAGCGCACACGCACAAGAAGATCACGACGGGCACTTACGAAAACAAGTTCGGCATCGCGTTCGAGCAGATCGACGGCGTCTATGCGCGCGCGCGCAAACTGAAAAACCTGCGTCTGCGCGGACTCCAAATGCACATCGGCTCGCAGATCACTGCGGTCGATCCTTTCGAGCAGGCGGTTCGCAAGGTGCTGCCTTTGGTAACGCGGCTCAAAGAACAACACGGGCTGGAATTCCTCAGCATCGGCGGCGGCCTGGGCATTGTCTATCAACCGGCGCTGGCCAGCGGTTCGGCCGCCTGGTGGAAATCAGCCGAGGGCAGGACCATTATCAACCCCGCAAGCTACGCCCACCGGCTGCTTCCGTTGCTCCGGCCGCTTGGCCTGCGGATTCTCATGGAGCCGGGGCGGTTCATTTCCGGCAATGCGGGCATCCTGGTAACACGCGTCGAATACGTAAAACGCACCGGACGAAAGAACTTCCTCATCGTCGATGCGGCAATGAATGACCTGATCCGGCCGGCGTTTTACGAAGCCTACCACGAAATTGTGCCGGTCACCCGGAAACCAGGCACGCTGCTCAGCTCCGATGTGGTCGGCCCGATATGCGAGTCCGGCGACTTCTTTTGCCAGGACCGACTCCTGCCCAAGGCCGTCCAAGGGGATTACCTGGCCTTGATGAGCGCGGGCGCTTATGGCTCCGTGATGGCCTCGAACTACAACACGCGCGGCCTGGCGGCCGAAGTGATGGTCAAAGGCAACCGGGCAGCCCTGGTCCGCGAGCGCCAGCCGATAACGGAAATCTGGAGCGGCGAAAAAGCCGCTCCATGGCTGCGCTAAGCCGGGGAAGACGCAGACAAAGGTTGCCTGATCTCAACGGGCTGATGCAGATATGGTTCGATTCCCATGTCCACCAGCCAAACCTCGCCCCGTTTAGGCACCCTGCTCCTCCTCGTCCAACGCGCGAGACGTTACGCGAGCGCTCTCGGCGATATCTTCATCGGCCAGCGGTTCACCGTAAAGCTCGGTGACTCCAGGCTGCAGAAGGCAGTATGCTAGCGCCATGAAACCCGAAGACATTGTCCGGGACATTCGCAGGGTGGATTCAAGAAATCGTAGCCGCCGACGGCAGTCGGCGCTAACACTCCGA
>JBAXTC010000319.1:0-8209 GCA_037130375.1 Verrucomicrobiota bacterium
CGCGTGGTTTTGCGCCTTGATGTACGTCTCGAATCGGGCGTTGTCTCCCGCCACTACCCGCGTGACGTGGCCTGTTTTCTCGTCGAAGGCAATATCAAACTCCCACGCCTCCGGCATCGGCATACCGTCGATGCGGCACGGAACCAGCAGAATGGCATCCGCGCCATAACCGCTGGCAGCCCGCAGCGCCAGGCGGGTCTTCTCCAGAGACTCTTCCACTTTCTTCGGGTCGGAGCTGTTGAACTCCATCCAGCCGCGCAGGACAGAATGCACCCTCATACCGAGCTTCTCGGCCACGGCGCGTCCCTGTGCTGCTTCGGCCTCCGGGCAAATGTAAGTCGTCTCCACGCCTTCGAAACCGGCATCCTTCAGCGGTTGCAGCGCGGCTTCGGTCACCTTATCGACGATCATGGCCTTGTGAATCCGCTTGCGAGCAGTTGCCGCCGGGAGCGGCAGTGCAGGAATCAATGCGAACGCGGTAGCGGCGGCGACGTGACTCAGAAACTGACGACGGGTGAAGCGCATAGTTTTTTGGATATGATGATCCCGCCCGCAGAGAAGGTCAATTGCGCATGTACCACCCAAATGGGCGCATTCGCGAGGTCCTCGCAGATCAGTCCCGCTCGCCGAAGCCAAATGCAAATTCGGTTTTGGTTGACGAATTGGCGTCTTTCCCGGACGGACAAGAGGTTTTTGCTGGCTCTCGCGGCGAGCTTGCGGCACAAGGAGCAGGATATGGCTGGCAACGAATTTATTTCGGGCGGCGGACAAAACTTCGCGCCCAATCCCTTCGCGGGACTCGACAGCGCCGGACTACCACCGGGCCCGGAAGAGAGGGCCACCCGCGGCGCAGGGCCGAGGAAAAACCGCGGCCGGGTGGACATCATCCGGCAGAAGGCTGGCCGCGGCGGCAAGACCGTGACCGTCGTCACCCACTTCGTCGGCATCGGCCTGCCCGAAAAGGAAATGCTGGCCAAAAAGATGCAGAAAGCCTGCGGCACCGGCGGGACGGTCAAGGAAGGTCAGATCGAGATTCAAGGCGACAAACGCGCCGAGGTTGCCCGCATCCTCGAAGAGGCCGGTTTCCGGCCCGTATTTGCGGGCGGGTGACTCTGGATCCCGTGCTGTCTTGTGGCCGCGATGTTCGGACAAAGCCCGAACATTGCACTTATTTCTTCCTGGCAGCAGCCGGCGCTGTGGCCGGTTGGGAACCTGTCAGCGCGGGCGTCCGCCCTGCTGCCGGGAGGGCGGCAAAGCCCTTGGCAAGCAGTTCCGCCGCCTTGGCGTCACGCACTTTCAGGGCTGTGCTGTCGAACACGATGACGATGACGCGTTGGCCATGCCGCGCCGCGGTGACCGCAATCGAGAATCCCGATTGCGTAATGTAACCAGTCTTGAGTCCGTCGCAGCCGTCCACGTGTCCGAGCAGATGGTTGTGGGTGCGCATGATCACCGTCTTGCCGGCAACATCGGGACGAAACGGCCGCTCGCGGGTGGAGGTGTAACGCAAGGTGTCGGGGTGTTTGAGCACCTCGCGGCAAAGGATCGACAAGTCACGCGCCGTGGTGACGTCATTTTCCTGTCCCTTTCCTGCCGGCAATCCATGCACGGAGTGAAACACGGTGCTGGCCATGCCCAGTTCCTTGGCTCGCTGGTTCATGAGATCAACGAACGCCTCCGTGGTGCCGGCGACCTTTTCGGCGAGCGCCACCGCGGCGTCGTTGGCCGACTGGACCATCAGCGCGTACAGCATCTCGTCAACCGTGAACGATTCCTTGTCCGCAAGCCATACCTGCGAACCGCCGGTGTGGGAAGCTTTGGAGCTGACGACCACCTGTTCCTGAAGTGAAAGTTGTTTCTGCTCGATCTTTTCCAGGATGATCAGCAGGTCCATCAGTTTAAGCACGCTGGCCGGGTAGCCCTTCGCGTCGGCCTGATCTTCGTACAGCACCTTGCCGGTGGCGGCGTCCACTACGATGGCCCCCAGCCAGGGGTCACGCGCAATGGCCTTGCGGCTCGCGGATTTGCCCGCCGTCGAGGCGGCGGCGGATTTGGCGGTTTTCGCAGCGGCAGCCTCGGCTGCCGGATGGCCTGCCGCCAGCAACAAGAGCAGCCCGGGGATCAACCAGGTCATTGGCTTCATAATCGTTTTCAAAGCTGAAATCAAAACGGACGTTAGCTTCTTCGCCGCAGGCGCGCCGGTCAAGCGTTCAGCGATGTTTTTGTTGATTTTTGATGTTTGGGCTTGAATTCATCGCCTTTTCACGGCACTCGGATACGACTGACGAGCCAAATCGTGAAATGATGAACCAGATTATGCAATTGCTTCGGGTCACTCCGCTCTGTTTGCTGCTGTTGGCCCTTGCGGCGTCCATGCTCACCTCCGGATGCCGATCTACCAAACCGCCGGTGTCCAACCGCATGGCATCCATCGTCGTCACCAACCAGTCGTCCGAGCAGATTGACGCCGCCATCCGCGCCGTGTTCACGCACCGCGGTTATGAGGAAAGCAAGGCTGAGGACGCCGAAATCGTTTTCCAGAAGCCGGGCTCGTTCATGAACGGCGTGGTTTACAGCGATTGGTATAACGGCGGCGTATGGGAGCGCATCAAGATTTACCAGCGCGAACTCCACCCCACGGAGACCGTCGTTGAATGCGATGGCTACATGGTCTCGGGCCACGATGATCCTTTGTTCCAAAAGGAGAAAAGGGAGTACGGAACCAAAAAGGGCCACTGCCAGAAGCTCATGAACGAAGTCGCCCAGGAGCTAAAGCATCCGGCAGACCCGGCATCGCGGCAGGGTGAAAAGTGATCAAAGCGGCTTCCCGATGAGAAGTTAAATCCATAATTCCCTTGAACGCATTTTCTGGTTTTTGTGTCCATCGGAAAGTAATATTCACAGAATAATGAACACTGGGATTAGCGCTATCAACGAAGCAGTGCAGGAAGCGGGCGCCTTTACGCGCACCCTCTTCAATGAGTTAGGCAAAGTCATCATCGGCCAGACCTACCTGGTCGAGCGGTTGGTGGTCGGGTTGCTGGCCAACGGCCATGTCTTGCTGGAAGGGGTGCCTGGCCTGGCCAAGACGCTCTCGGTCAAGTCGCTGGCGAACTGTCTAAGCGTGAAGTTCTCGCGGCTGCAGTTCACGCCGGACATGCTGCCGGCTGACGTCATCGGCACACAGGTCTATAATCCGCAATCGGGAGCGTTCACGACCCGCCGGGGCCCGATCTTCGCCAACCTCGTGTTGGCGGACGAAATCAACCGGGCGCCGGCCAAAGTGCAAAGCGCCTTGCTGGAAGCGATGCAGGAGAAGCAGGTCACTATCGGCGACCAGACCTTCAAGCTCGAGGAACCGTTCCTCGTGTTGGCGACGCAGAACCCCATCGAGCAGGAGGGCACTTACCCGCTGCCCGAGGCGCAGGTTGATCGCTTCATGCTCAAACTCAAGATCGGTTACCCGTCGCGCGCCGAGGAGCGGCAGATTCTCGATGTGATGGCCCGGACCTCCGGCACCCCCGTGACCAGCGCGGTCGTGGAGCCGAAGCAGATTCTTCGGGCGCGCGAGGTCATCAACGACATCTATGTGGATGACAAAGTGAAGGATTATATCGTCGATCTGGTCTGCGCGACGCGCGAGCCGGATGTGTATAAAATCCAGGTGAAGGAGTTTATCCAGCTCGGGGCATCCCCGCGGGCGACGATCAATCTCACGCTCGCGGCCAAGGCTTATGCGTTTCTCAAGGGACGCGGCTACGTCACGCCCCAGGATGTAAAGAGCATCGGGATGGACGTGCTGCGCCACCGTGTCGCCATCACCTACGAGGCCGAGGCGGAAGAGAAAACGAGCGAGATCATCGTGCAGAAGATTTTTGATGAGCTGCCGGTGCCCTAGCCGCAACAATTCAGCATACCCACAGATGGAAACGTGTTGGTTGCATGATTCCACGCGAAATCCTTAAGAAGATCCGGCAGATCGAGATTCGCACGAACCGGCTCGTGAGCGAAACGCTGGCGGGCCAGTACCACAGCGTCTTCAAGGGCCAGGGGATGAATTTCGACGAGGTGCGCGAGTACCAGCCGGGAGATGAGGTCCGCTCGATTGACTGGAACGTCACGGCGCGGATGAATCATCCGTTCGTCAAGAAGTTCGTCGAGGAGCGCGAGTTGACCTTGATGCTGGTGGTGGATGTCAGCGGCTCGGGGCTGTTCGGATCGCACGCGCAATCCAAACGGGAACTCGCGGCGGAGATCGCGTCGGTCCTGGCGTTCTCGGCCATCCGCAACAACGACAAAGTCGGCCTGATTCTTTTCACCGATGAAGTCGAGAAATTTATCCCCCCGCGCAAAGGGCGCCGGCATGTGCTGCGGGTGATTCGCGAGGTGCTGTTTTTTGAGCCGGAGCGGCGTGGCACCGATTTGAACGAGGCGCTGGAGTTCCTCATGCGCGTGACCCCGCATCGCGCCATCGCGGTCGTTGTTTCCGACTTTATTGGTTCGCCCGCGGTGTCGGCCGGCCGCCGCCGTGGGAAGTTGCGGCCCCAGATGATGCTGCTGGAATCCCTGGCCCAGGCTTCTTTTGCAATGTTGCGGCAGGCCAATCGGCGTCACGATGTCGTCGCGGTGCAAATTGCCGACCGCTACGAGCTGGAGCTTCCGGCCCTCGGGCGGCTTGTGCTGCACGATGCCGAGACCGGAGAAGTCGTGGAGATCAACACGGGCGACGAACGCAAGCGCGCCGCTTTCGCCGAACGCCAGGCCCGCACCCAAACCGACTTGGCCCGGCTGTTCCGTTCCGCCGGCATCGACGCCATCCGCCTCCGCACGGACCAGCCCTATGGAGTGGAATTGGGCAAATTCTTTGAAACTCGCGAGAGGCGGAGGATGCGAGGATGACCGTGAGTGCGACGAATCTCCATGCCCAGTCTGTCATGACAAACGCGGGCACCAACATCCTGCGCGACATCAAGCCTCCGCTGGTGATCCCCAGCGGCTGGGCGTGGCTCTGGTGGGTGGCCGGAGCGGTTGCAGTCGGGGCGTTGCTCTTCTGGGCCTGGCGCTGGTGGCAGAAGCGACGCGCTGCAATTGCGCTGGTCCCGGTTATTCCGCCCCACATTCGGGCGAAGCAAAAACTGCAAGAGGCGCTCGCATTGATCAGCCAGCCCCGCGAGTTTTGCATTCTGGTTTCGGACACCATCCGGCAATATCTGGAGGAACGGTTCACCTTCCACGCGCCAGACCGAACCACGGAAGAATTCCTCCATGAACTGCGCGAGACCGATTTGCTTACTCGGGATCAAAAGGACAGCCTGGGGGAATTCCTCGAACGCTGCGATCTCGTCAAGTTCGCCAAATACGAGCCCGGTGAACCGGAATTGCGCGACCTGCACCAATCCGCATTGAGACTGGTGGAAGAGACTGAGCCGATAATGACCGCGCTGGAAGCTGTAAAGGCAGGAGCAGCATCATGAAATCCGAAATCCGAAATCCGAGGCCCGAATGTGGGTCCGACTTTGGATCCTCTTGGTTTTATGGAACTGTGGCTTGGGACTAAAGCCTCATGACCTTTGGGCGTCCATATTTTCTGTTGCTGCTGCTTCTGCTGCCGGTGGTGGCGTGGCTGAAAGGCAAGCACGGACAGCCGCCGGCGTTTGTTTATTCGTCGGTGCAACTGGTGCGCGGAATTCTCAATATCAGCCGAACCCGTTCAGGCGCTTTTCTCGCTGCGTTGCGATGGCTGACCCTCGCCATCCTCATCATTGCCCTCGCCCAGCCGCGGCTCACCCGGAGCGAAACCAAAATCACCGCCAGCGGCGTGGACATTGTGGCTGCGTTGGACATGTCCGGCAGCATGACATCGGAGGACTTTGAAGTCGGGGGTGATCGCCTAAGCCGGCTGGCCATGGCGAAGACCGTCCTGAAGAAGTTCATTGATAAACGTCCGAACGATCGCATCGGCATCGTCGTGTTTGCGACCCAGGCCTATATCGCCACGCCTCTCACGCTGGACCACGATTTCCTTCTCCAGAATCTCGAACGGTTGGAACTGGGAACTATCGATGATTCGCGCACTGCCATCGGCTCCGGCCTCAGCACAGCAATCAACCGCCTCCGCGAACTCAAGTCGAAAAGCAAAATCGTGATTCTGATGACCGATGGCCAGAACAACTCCGGCAAAGTCGCCCCGCTCACCGTCGCCGAAGCCGCCCAATCCCTGCGGGTGAAGGTATATACCATTGGCGTCGGGATGAGAGGCATGGCGCCGATGCCCCAGTTCTGGGGCGGGCGCAAAGTGGGCTACCAGATGCAGCCAGTCGATATCGATGAAGACACGCTGCAAAAGATCTCGAAAATGACCGGCGGGAAGTATTACCGTGCCGACAACTCGAAGAACTTCGAAGCCATCTACGCGGAGATCGACAAACTCGAGAAGACGGAGGCCGAGGTGAAGAAGTTTGCCCGTCATCGGGAGCTGTTTGCCTGGCTGATCCCGCCCAGCCTCGGGCTGCTGCTGCTTGAGGTTCTCTTGCTCCATACCGTTTGGCGGAGGCTGCCGTGACTTGTTGCACATGACTTTCGCAAATCCACGAATGCTCTGGCTGTTGCTGGTGATTCCGCCAGCCTTGCTCGCCTTCTTCTGGTGGTCGTCCCGGACGCGGCGACAGTTGCTGACGCAGTTTATTCAGGCGCGATTGCTGCCGACTTTGACGGTTGGCATTTCGGCCCGAAGACAGAACATTCGCATGGCTTGCCTGGTTTTGGCCGTGGCGTGCCTCATTCTGGCGTTGGCACGACCGCAATGGGGCTTCGACTGGCAGGAGGTGAAATTGCGCGGACTGGACATCGTGGTGGCAATCGACACCTCGAAAAGCATGCTGGCCGAAGACATCGCACCCAACCGCTTGGCGCGCGCGAAACTGGCGGCGCTCGATTTGATGCAACAGGCAAAATCCGACCGCCTTGGCCTGGTCGCGTTTGCCGGCAGCGCTTTCCTTCAATGTCCGTTGACCATCGACGACGCAGCTTTCCGCCAAAGTGTCGAGACGCTGGACGTGAATATCATTCCCCAAGGAGGCACCGCGCTGGCTGAAGCAATCGACACCGCGCTGACCGCTTTCAAGGAGGGGGACAATTACAAGGTGCTGGTGCTTTTCACCGATGGCGAAGACCACGATTCCGGCGCGCTGGAAGCGGCGCAGAAGGCCGCGAAAGATGGCCTGCGCATCTATACTATCGGCATCGGCACGGTGGATGGAGAGTTATTGCGCGTCAAAGATGCGCAAGGCCAATCGGATTACGTTCGCAATGAACAAGGCGAAGTCGTGAAGTCGCATCTGAACGAAACCCTGCTGCAAGAAATCGCGGGGGCAACCGAGGGCGGGTTTTACCTTCCGCTGCGCGGGGCCAAGACCATTGACACCCTTTACGAACAGGGGCTGGCAAAACTGCCGAAATCGCAGCACCAGGAGAAATTCGTCCGACAGTATCACGAGCGCTATCATTGGCCGCTGGCGATTGGGATTGCACTGTTGTTGGCGGAAATGCTCTTCCCGGAACGTAAGCGGGAACCGAAAGCAAAGAAGCCGACCACACCTCCGCTCCAGACGGCGGTCACGCTTCTGCTCTGCCTGGTTTGTCCGGCGGCCGCCTGGGCATCTCCGGGCAGTGCGCTGCGCGAATACAACGCCGGCAAATATGACGAGGCGCTCAAGGAATACGAGCGCTTGCTTGAGAAGAAGAGTGACGACCCGCGCCTGCACTTTAACGCGGGCGCCGCAGCCTATCGCGACCAGAAACTCGAGGAAGCCGCCAAACAATTCAACAATGCGCTGGCAACTCCGGACCTGAACCTGCAGCAACAGTCCTATTTCAACCGGGGCAACACGCTCTACCGGCTCGGCGAAACCAATCCCGACCCGGCCAAACGCACCGAGAACTGGGAGAAAGCGCTCAAGGATTTCGAGAGCGCCGAAAAACTCAACCGACAGGACAGTGACGCAAAGTTCAATTATGAGTTTGTGAAGCGGAGGCTGGAAGAGCTCAAGCAGCAACAACAAAAAGAGCCTAAGCAGGACAAGAAGGACAAGCAGGACAAGCAGGACCAGAAACAGAATCAAGACCAGCAGCAGCAGCAACAGCAGTCGCAGCAGGACAAGTCGGAAGAGCAAAAGAAACAAGACCAACAGCAGCAACAACAGAACGAACA
>JBAXTC010000032.1:0-21867 GCA_037130375.1 Verrucomicrobiota bacterium
AAAGAAACTGTAAGGTTTCAGATCGGCGGTTTCTGTAAAGTATCGTTCCGCTGCTGACACTATACACCAAGGTCTTCGGAGACTGTCCTCTACGCCATCTGAGGAATACCGAGCCCGGCGACGTTGGGACGCACGTGGAGGTCTCGGGGAACTCGATTTGCGGCAACTATCGCCCCGATTCCCCCAAAACCTGAGGTCTGACAGGGATAACAAATATTGCCCCATCCGTGCAATCCGTGCAATCCGTGGTCAATTCCCGCTCTGAGGGGAACGAGAGGAGAACCACGGATTACAGGCCGCAAGCTTGCAAAAGGCGCTCCGGGCCATTAGCTTTCGACCATGAAATGGGAACAGCTTTGCGATGATAAGAGTCTTGAGGGCATTCCTTATCGAGTCGAGCTCACCCATCAAGGCCAACTCGTTATGAGTCCTCATCGAAGCTACCACAGCATCTACCAGAGCCGCATTATCCGCTGGCTCAATCGGCTCCTGCCCGATGGCGAGGCCATGCCTGGATGCCCAGTTGAAACGGACATCGGCACGGTTGTGGCGGACGTGGCCTGGGCATCGGCTCAGAAAGTAAAGCGCAACTTCGACCGGCCAAGTTGGGCCGAGTCACCGGAGATCATCGTCGAGGTGTTATCTCCTTCCAATACCGAGGCGGAAATCCGCAAGAAACGCCGCGCGGTCTTTGCCGAAGGTGCCGTCGAGTTCTGGGTTTGCGATCGGCAGGGAAACCTCCAGTTCTTTGGCCCACGCGGACGGGTGGTAAAGTCGTGGTTTTGCCCGGCATTCCCAGCATCGATCGGACTTGAGGTTTAGCACAAATGAGGTTGCAAATGTGCCCCACCGGGTTCAGGTTGGAATCTGCTGGATCGGTTTAGCTGTTCTGTTAGGAACCTGCTGCGGGTCGGGACCGCATAAGAGGTTCCAGTCTTTTTCAAAATCCTTCGGGATGCCTGTCAGGGGGCTGCGAGGGTTGGCGCGCTGGAAGGCAAAAGAAACCCGGCTGCGCCAAAACAATCAGGCAAAAAACATGCTTACAATTAGAAAAGCAGCCGTCATCGGGGCCGGCAACATGGGCGCGCAAATCGCGGCGCACCTGGCCAATATTGGAATACCGTCGCTCTTGATGGACGTTGTGCCGAGCGACTTGCTGCCCGAGGAGCAGAAGCGCGGGGTGGCCCTCCAATCGCCCGGGGTGCGCAATCGCATTACCAAGACCCTCTTCGACCGAGCCAAAAAGCTTTCTCCCACCCCGTTTTTCGTTCCGGAGTCTGCCGGCCTCATCCGTCTGGGGAACGTGGAGGACAACCTGGCGGAAATCCAGGACGCCGACTGGGTGATGGAAGCTGTCCTGGAGCGCATGGAATTGAAGGTGGGCCTGCACACCAGGATCGCTGCCTGCGCGCGACCCGACGCGCTGGTGACGACCAACACCTCCGGCCTGTCGATCGCCGGCATGACGCAGCACTTGCCGGGTGGCTATCGGCGCCGTTTCTTCGGCACGCACTTTTTCAACCCGCCGCGCTACATGCGGCTGCTCGAACTCATCCCGACGGCCGAGACCGACCCCGGGCTGGTCAAATCCTTCGCCGAATTCGGCGAATTGGCCCTCGGCAAAGGCATCGTTTGCGCCAGGGACACGCCGGGTTTTGTGGCCAATCGCATCGGCTGCTTCGATATGCAGCAAGTAGTCCGGCTCATGATCGAGGAAGGAATGACCATCGACGAAGTCGATGCCATCACCGGCCCCGCCATCGGCCGGCCGAAGAGCGCGACCTTCCGGCTGGGCGACATTGTCGGGGTGGATCTCCTGGCGCAAATGGGCCGGAACCTGCTCGAGTCGTTGAAGCACGATTCGCTGGCCGAAGTCTTTCGGCCGGTTGATTTCATCGAGAACATGGTCAAGCGCGGCTGGTGGGGCGAAAAGAAAGGCCAGGGGTTTTATCAACGGGTGAAGACGGACAAAGGGCGCGAAATCCTCACCCTGGATTACAACACGATGGAATATCGTCCGCAGCAGAAGCCGAAGCTGGCTTCGCTCGAAGCGGCCGCCAAACTCGGGGAGCCGGCAGAGAGCCTCCGGGCGCTGTGCGCGGCATCAGACCGAGCCGGCGTCTTTGCCTGGAAACACCTCAGTTCCGTTCTGTGCTACGCGGCGGACCGGCTGGAGGAAATCGCCGACGACGTGGTCACGGTGGATAACGCGATGAAGTGGGGCTACAACTGGGAACTGGGACCGTTTGAAATCTGGGACGCGCTTGGCGTGCCCGCGACGGCGGGCCGGTTGTCCAAGGAAGGACGCGAAGTGCCGGTGGTAGTTCGTGATCTGCTCGCGAGCGGCAAGGTGGCCTTCTACGACGAGCGTGACGGAAAGCGCTCCTTCTTCGATGTCGCCCGGCGCGGTTATGCCGCGGAAATCGAATCGCCCAAGGCCATCCACCTTCCGCGCCTCCACAAGGCGAACCGAGTCGTGCGCGGCAACCCCGGCGCGAGCCTGATCGATTTGGGCGATGGCGTCATGTGCCTCGAGTTTCACACAAAGATGAACGTCATCGGCAGCGACCAGTTGGGCATGTTGCGTGAGTCGCTGGAGGAAGTGCGCCAGAATTTCGCCGGCCTCGTCATCGGCAACCAGGGTCCGCATTTTTCCGCCGGCGCGAACCTGATGCTCCTGACCACCCAGATCCAGAACGAGGATTGGGACGAGATCGACCTGATGATCCGCACCTTCCAAAAGGCCACCAGCACCCTGCGGCAGTTCGAGAAGCCGGTCGTGGCGGCGTGCCACGGCTACACCCTGGGCGGCGGCTGCGAACTCGCGATGGGCTGCGACCACATCGTGATTGCCGCCGAGACCTATATGGGCCTCCCGGAGGTCGGCGTGGGCCTCATCCCCGGAGCGCACGGGACGAAGGAAATGTTGATTCGCTGCACCGAGCAGTTTATCCGGAACGATGAAACGGATTATTTTCCGGGCGTCCGGAGCGCCTGGGAGACCATTGGCTTGGCCAAGGTTTCCACCAGCGCGCCCGATGCCGCGAAACTGCGTTACTTGCGCAGCGGCGAAACCACCGTCGTGTTGAACCGCGACTGGGTCATCGGCGAGGCCAAAGCCCAGGTTCTTCAAATGGCCGCGCGCGGGTACCGGCCGCGCCCCCAGCGCACGGACATCCCGGCCATCGGACAAAACGGGCTGGCCCTGTTCAAATTGATTCTGCAACAGATGCGCGCGGGAGGACAGATCAGCGAGCATGACCAGAAGGTCGGCGAGAAGCTCGCCTACATTTTGTGCGGTGGCGACCTGACCTCGTTGCATTTTGTTTCCGAGCAATACGTGATGGACCTGGAGCGCGAGGTTTTCCTGAGGTTGTGCGGCGAGCCCATGACGGTGGAGCGTATCAAACACACTCTCAAAACCGGCAAACCATTGAGAAATTGAAATCATGAGAGAAGCTTTTCTTGTAGCAGCCGCCCGCACCCCCATCGGCAAGGCGCCGAACGGAAAGCTCCGCACGGTTCGACCCGACGACCTGGCCGCCGTGGCTATCAAAGGCGCGCTGGCCCGTGTGCCGCAGCTTTCCGCAGAACAGATCGACGATGTGATTCTGGGCTGCGCCATGCCAGAAGCGGCGCAGGGGATGAACATAGCTCGGATCGCCTGCCAGCGTGCCGGGCTGCCTGACACCGTGCCGGGTGTCACGGTTAATCGCTTTTGCGCCTCCGGGTTGGAGGCCATTGCCATGGCGGCACAGCGGATCCTTAGCGGCATGGCCGATGTCATCGTCGCCGGCGGGACGGAGAGCATGAGCCAGGTGCCAATGGGCGGATTTAAGATGTCACCAAATCCGTGCCTGGTGGACCACCTGCCCGATGCCTACCTCGCCATGGGACTCACGGCTGAAAACGTCGCGGCCAAATTCGGGGTGTCCCGCCAGGACGCCGACGTGTTCGCTTGCGAAAGCCACCAAAAGGCATTGGCCGCGCTCGATGCGGGGCGTTTCAAGGCGGAGTGTGTTTCGGTCCCCGTCCGCGAAGTTACCCTGGACGGGAACGGGATGCGCCAGGTAAACGAGTTCACTTTTGAGGTGGATGAGGGGCCCCGGCGCGACACATCGCTCGAGAAGCTCGCCTCGCTGAAGCCGGCCTTCAACCCCAAGGGTAGCGTAACCGCAGGCAACGCTTCCCAGCGCAGCGACGGAGCCGCAGCGGTCGTGGTGATGTCCGGGGAAATGGTCCAGCAATTGGGGCTTAAGCCGCTCGCACGCTTCGTCACTTACGCCGTCGCCGGCGTGCCGCCGGGCATCATGGGAATTGGGCCGGTCCAGGCCATTCCCAAAGCGCTCCGGCAGGCCGGCCTGAAGATCGAGGACATGGACCTTATCGAACTCAATGAGGCTTTCGCCTGTCAGGCCCTTTCCGTTATCCGCCAATGTCCCCTGCCTCCCGATCGGATCAATGTCAACGGCGGCGCGGTGGCCTTGGGCCATCCGCTCGGGGCGACCGGCGCCAAACTCACCGTTTCAATTCTGCACGAACTCAAACGCCGCAACGCCCGTTACGGCCTGGTGACCCTTTGCGTTGGTGGCGGCATGGGTGGCGCGGGAATTTTTGAATTAATCCACTGACCTGGAGGGAATGGTTGAAAATCCTGGTGTTGCTCAAGCGAGTTCCCGATCCCGATACGAAGATTCGCATCAAGTCTGACGGCTCAGCCGTGGACCTGGACGGCGTGAAGTTCGCCGTCAATCCTTTCGATTCCATTGCGCTCGAGGAGTCGTTGCGCATCAAAGAGCGGCTGGGTGAGGCCGAGATTGTAGTGGCCACCATTGGCGGTGACGAGTGCGTGGAACAGCTTCGCGTTGGATTGGCCATGGGCGCGGACCGGGCGTTGCTGGTCAAAACCGCGGATTCCCTCGACCCCCTGGCAATCGCAAAAGTCCTCGCCGCCATTTATCGCCGCGAGCAGCCAGCATTGGTCCTGATGGGCAAACAGGCCATCGACGACGACTCGAACCAGGTCGGGCAGATGCTGGCCGCCCTGCTGGGCATCGGGCAGGCCACTTTTGTCTCCAAACTCGAGTTGATCGAGAACCATACCAAGGCCCGCTGCGGACGCGAAACCGATGCCGGGATAGAGACTGTCTCCGTCAGGCTCCCGGCCATCATCACCAGCGATCTGCGTCTGAATGAACCGCGCTATGTTTCCCTGCCCGGAATCATTAAGGCGAAGAAGAAGCCGCTCGAAGAATTGGCGTTGGCCAGCCTGGGACTCGCGGTGACATCGCGAACGCAGGTGTTGAAACTCGAAACCCCCGCTCCCCGCAAAGCCGGCGTGCGCGTCAAAACCGTGGACGATCTGCTGGAAAAACTGAATATAACAATCCGATGCCGAACATTCTAGTCATCGCTGAACACGACATTGGCCAACTCAAGTTGGCCACGCTCTCTGCCGTCGCTTTCGCCGGCCAGATCGTCGCAGCGGCCAGCGGCTCGTTCGACATCCTCGTGATCGGAAATAACGTCGCCCCCACCGTCGAGCTGCTCCGGAACTACGGCGCATCGACGGTGTTGGTCGCTGATCATGCACAGCTCGAACACCCCGTCGGAGACAAATACGCGCAAGTCATTGCGGACGTCGCAACGCAGCGCGGGGCGACCATGGTGGTCGGGGCGGCTTCCACTTTTTCCAAGGACATCCTGCCTCGCGCAGCCGCATTGCTGGATGCCGCCATGTTGAGCGATGTGATCGGCGCGCATCTGGCGGGTGACGATTTCATTTTCCGGCGGGTGATGTTTGCGGGCAACGTCATCGCCACGGTGAAACTGGGCGGGGCGGTTAGGTTTCTGACGGTGCGCGCTACAGCGTTTGCTCACCCGCCAAAGGGAGCGGAGTCTTCACCCGTCCTGAGCGTGGCGGTTGAAGCTGATAAGTTACCGGCGTTCATTGAATATGTCGGGCGGGAATCCAAGGAGACCGGCCGGCCTGACTCCACTGAGGCGCGGGTGGTGGTTTCCGGAGGACGCGCCATCAAGAACGCCGAAGACTTCGAGAGGCTCATCGGCGGGCTGGCGGATGCGCTGGGCGGCGCGGTCGGCTCCTCCCGAGCGCTCGTGGACGCCGGCGTCACCCCAAACTCGCTGCAAGTGGGCCAAACCGGCAAAGTCGTCGCGCCCGACCTCTACATCGCCGTCGGTATCTCCGGCGCCATCCAGCATCTGGCCGGCATGAAAGACACGAAAGTCATCGTCGCGATTAACAAGGATCCCGACGCGCCCATCTTTGAAGTCGCCGATTTTGGCATGGTCGCAGATGTCTATCAGGCGGTTCCCGAGCTGGTGCAGAAGTTGAGGAACCAAACGGCCTAGAATGATTCCCACTCGCGAGACGTTTGGCAACATACCTCACGCGTCAGTAGTCGTTTTTTACTGCCTGACCGTCGTGACCCTGGCGGTTTTCGCCAACGGCGTCTGGCGGCGGTTCCAACTTTGGCGGCAGGGCGCTCCGATTTCCGCCCGCGACCTCCTCGCCGGAAATCTGAGGCAGATTTGGGGCAAGCTTAAACCGGGTCTGCGACGTTTGCTGACCGAAGTCCTGGGTCAGGCCCGCGTCCGCGGGCGCGGGCTGCCGAGTTGGGCGCATGTCTGGCTTTTTGCCGGCTTTCTGGTGCTGCTTCTAGGCACCACGCTGCTGGAGATCGACCACCTGGCTTCGGGTATTTCTCAAACACTAAAATTTCACCAGGGAACCTACTACGCTGCCTATGAGTTCACGCTCGATGTGGCTGGGCTGCTCTTCCTGGCCGGCTGCCTGTTGTTCTTGTGGCGTCGGACGCGGCGACCAGCCAGCGTAGGCCACCGGGGAACGGACTGGTATGTGATCATTTCTTTCCTGGCCATCGGCCTCACCGGCTACCTGGTCGAAGGCCTGCGCATCGCCTGGCAACACCCAACCGGCATCGCCGCCCACTGTTCACCGGTGGGCCTGTGGATTTCAGAGTGGTTCTCGGCCATGACCGAAGCCGCGGCGCGTTCTGCGCACCTGACGATTTGGTGGGTTCATGCTGTGTTGGTGTTTGGCTTCATCGCGTCGATTCCCTATACGCGCCTGATGCATACCATCGCCGGGTCGCTCAATCTCTTCTTCGTCCGGCCGGAACTCGGCAGGATGGTCCCGGTGACCATCGAGGATGTCGAGAAAACGGAGCGGATCGGCGTCAACGCCGTTAACCATTTCACCCAGCAGCAACTGCTCAGCCTCGACGCGTGCATGGAGTGTGGCCGATGCGAAGAAGCCTGCCCCGCGTTTGCAACGGAAAAACCGTTGTCGCCGAAGAAAATGGTCCAGGATTTGAAGGGGCTGATGGGGCTGGCCCTCTCGCGTCGGAGCACCCGCCTTTCCGCGAGTCACCCCCCGGCTTCGCAGCCCCCGCTGCCCGCCCTTCATAACGAAACGATTCAGGCCGGGACGCTATGGTCCTGCACAGCCTGCAGCGCCTGCGTGCGCGTCTGCCCGGTGCGCGTGGATCCTTTGACCTTGCTCACCGATATGCGCCGGAATCGCGTAGGCGAAAGCGCGCTGAGCGGCACGGCGGCAACCGCTCTGCGACGCATGCAATCCAGCGGCAACCCGTGGGGGCTGCCCGCTGCCGAACGCGCCAACTGGGCCGATGGCATCGGCGTGCCGACGGCAAAGGAAAACCCAGGCTTTGAGGTGCTCTACTGGGTGGGTTGCGCCGGATCTTATGATCGCCGGGCGCAACGCGTGGCTCGCGCCTTCGTGAAGTTGCTGAAGCACGGAAACGTCAACTTCGCCATCCTGGGCCGCGAAGAAAAATGCACCGGCGATTCCGCCCGCAGGCTGGGGGACGAATTCCTGTTCCAGGAACTGGCTCATGCGAACATCGCCACCCTGACCCGCTACAATGTCCGCAAAATCGTCACGCACTGCCCGCACTGCCTGAATTCGCTGCTCAAAGACTATCCGCAATTCGGCGGACACTATGAGGTGGTCCATCACACCCAGTTTCTCGAACAACTGCTGGCCGATGGCCGGCTCAAAGTAAACGGCGCAACGTCTCAAAGCGATGGGATGACCTACCACGACCCCTGCTACCTGGCGCGCGTCAATGGCATCCACCAGCCGGCGCGTGACGTTCTGAGAACCGCCTCTGGCGCTGCCACCTCACCGTCCATTGATTTTCGCGAGATGCCCCGCAACCGCGATAAAACGTTCTGCTGCGGCGCAGGCGGCGGGCGCATGTGGATGGAGGAAAACCCCAAAAAGCGCGTGTGCTCCGTCCGCGCCAAAGAGGCCCTGGATACCGGGGCAAAAACAGTCGTGGTCGGCTGCCCGTTCTGCCTCACCATGATGACCGACGGCATCGCCGCGCAGACCGACTCGGCCCAGGTTTTGGATGTGGCGGAAATTCTCGCTGAACGGATGAAGCTCTGACAACCCGCCCGCGCAGCGGTGGGTCAGGTTCTCGAATCGTCCACATCGACCTCAGTTGGCGGGTCGTATGAACGCCCGCTCGTCTGAACCGCCCGGAGCAGTATCTGCCAAGTGTCCGTTGTCAGGACGCACGCTTCCATAAACAGGACGTTAAGCTCGCCACAATAGGGCTGTAGGACGGTAGTGATTCCGGCTCACAACCGCCATGAATCACAAATACGGTCCGATTCCTAGACACATGCTTTCGTTACATAGTTCTCATGGCACTACCTATGCTAGAGCCATCTGGTGCTATTTGCATGTCCATAACCAATTTCATGAAGCCGAAACGCATGCTGCTTCGAGTTGTGGTGCTCCGTCAGTCGGTGCTGCGGGACGGGCTGCCATTTGAGGAGTTTGCGTTCCCGCCAGTGGCTGCAGGCACGCGGCCGCTTCGAGGCTTTACTTTGGTCGAGGTGGTGATCGCCTTGGGGATTGTCACCCTGCTGTTCAGCGGGATACTCACTGCCTACATCCAATCGAGCCGGCAAGCGGAGTGGGCAGGATACTCGCTCGCGGCCCAGGCTATCGGGATTCAGCAAATCGAGCAAGCCCGTTCGGCGGTATGGGACTGCTCGATAGGCAAGAACGAACTCACAAATCTGAATCTTCTCTCGTGGAGCTACAATACGACGACGAAGGCCGTAACCGGGTACACAACCAACGTGCTCGACCTCCCAGTATCGGGGACGAACATCGTTGTCGCAACCAACTTTGTGACCGTGAAAATGATCAGCCTCACTGGCTTGCCCAGCGTGCAAGTGCAGATGGTGACGGTGGATACGGTGTGGCCGTTCCAGACGCACCACGGCAAGCACCTTTTTACCAATCGCACGGCCAGCTACTTTGGACCGGATAATCGGGACGCGAGCAGCCTATGATAACGTCCGGAAAGAGACGGAACGCTGTCGGAAGGCGGGCGCAGCGGCAAGCAGGGTTAACACTCTCCGAGATGATGGTGACGTCGGCCGTATTCAGCCTGACGGTGATGGGATTTGTTTATTGCCAGATGTTCGGGATGCGGCAGGACCAGTTGGTGAACAGCAAGATTGGCGCTTCCGAACAAGCACGGCTGAGCTTCAACGTGCTGGCCAATGACATCCGGGCCGCCAAAAGCTGGGAGATTGGCATGGGCGATCTAAGCTCGTTTACCGCGATTCCGCTGGGCACTAACCAACAAGGGAACGCGCTCAAGCTTAGCATGACGACCAATACAAATTCATACTACATTTATTATTTCGACACCAACGACTGCAAGCTGTTCCGCGGCCATAGCGGAAGCACAACCGAACAATGCATGGCGCAGCACCTCACCAACACCATGTATTTTCAGGCGCAGAATCACCGTGGCGAGAAGCAGACCGATCTGACCCATAAGGGCGTAATCAATGTGGTCATGCAGTTCTGCCAGTACCAGTACCCGATCACCAGGATCGGACCGGGTTATTTCTATGATTATTACAAAATGGAGTTGCGGGTGACTCCCCATGTGCCGGACGGCCCGTGACTAAGACCGGAGAAACACCAGATGAAATCTGAATTCTTCATGCAGAAAGCGCGCGGCGGTTACGCGCTGCTGATGGTCATGGGAGTAACCGCAGTTGCGATGATCACCCTGGCGGCAACCCTGGGGCGAACGCTGACCAACGCCAAGATGAACAACCGCAGCAACGAGTACAGCGTCACGGGAAACGCGGCTGAAGCCGCGGTCGAAAAGGTCGTGACCAGAATGGGGTACGACTTTCAGAACTACGGGCTGGGGGCGGTCTATGGAAACCTGAGCCTCTATCAGAATAGCACCCCCAACGAAGATACTTACTGGAACGACTTCGCGTTCTCGGATGGCGATGGCCACGCGAATCAAACCTACGTCGCCACGATCACGACCAACTATGCGGGGGCGTTGCCATCGCAGTATCCTGGCATGAACACCTCGCGATCTCCCGTTTACCGGGTGGTCTCCAATGCGCGCCTGGCGAACGGAGGGGTGGTAACTGGCACGGCGCAAGAGGACGTGCTGCTGGCCCTCGTTCCGCTCACCCAATACGCTATCTTTTACAATGGCCTGCTCGAGTTCAGCACCTGCGCCACGATGAAGGTGAATGGGCGGGTCCATGCCAACGGCTCGATTTACACCGGCACCAGCGCGTCGCTCACCTTAAATGGCACGGTAACTTCATCAGGCACAATTTCCTCGCCCGCCTGGAATGGCCAGGGAACTTCCCCCAAATGGGCGGACAAGGGCACTTACAAAGGCAACCCACAGTACCGCACCAACGTGCCGAGCGTCGCGTTGTCGATCGGCACCACCAACGTCCACAGCGCCATCGACCTGCCACCCGCAAATGAGAACCCCACGTCAATGCAGGGCCAAAGCCGCTTGTTCAACGAGGCGCAAACTGTCCTCCTGGTGAGCAACACAACGGTCACGATGAAGATTCAGGCCAGCATCGATTACCAGGTTCCCGGCGCCGATCCCTCCCCCAATCTGTTGACTTCGACGAACACTCCCTCCGCCCTGGCCACCAACTTTCCGTTCCTCGTCACTACCAACATCTTCACCGATCAACGCGAAAACAAGACGGTCTTAACAACGCAAATCGATGTCGGGAAATACGGCCAATGGATAAAAACCAACTCCAGCATTCTGGCCAAATTCCCGGCGGGGTCTGGGGCTTACCCGACCATCCTGTACGTCGCAGATAACCGAACAACGAATGCCACACAGATAACCGGGGTGCGGCTCACCAATGGCATTGTCCCACCCGCCAACGGCGGACTGGGCTGGAGTGTTGCGACGCCTGATCCTCTTTACGTTCTGGGAGACTATAACTGCACCAACTCCAGCTTCCTGGGCACCACCAATACCTCAACCTCGGTGCCCTCCGCCCTTATGAGCGATGCGCTGACGATCTTGTCCGGGTCCTGGAAGGACAGCCAGAGCAGCGGCAGTTACACCGCGCGTCAGGCATCCGATACGACCGTGAATGCGGCGATCCTGACCGGGATCGTTCCATCCACCGGCGCTTCCTCCTCCCAGTTCAGCGGAGGTGTGCATAATCTTACACGCCTGCTCGAGGACTGGAATTCACCGAGCACGCGCACCCTGACGCTTAATACCGCCATCATGAACCTCTTCAACAGTACCATAGCGACCCACCAGTTCGTGAACCCGGGCACCTATTACGACCCGCCAACCCGTAATTTCAGCTACGACCTCAATTTTCAAGACCCGGCCAAGCAGCCTCCCGGCATACCGTGCGCCCTGGTTCTCGTCCGCCTGAACTGGGCGGCTCCTCCCCCTAACACAGTTACCTACAATGTTACACCCTAGATCACTCCACCCACTCCGCCTCATGAGCGCCCTGGCTCCGGCCATGCTCTTCGCTGCAGGCGCTTTGGCTCAGCCGCTCGACAACTCCGTTTTGATGACCAACGAAACGCCCGGCCTCGCGGTCACGCTTCAAGCTGGAGAGTACGTGGGCCAGCGGCCGGTTATCCGAGGGCTTATCACGAGCGGGACCAACTCATTCATGTTTGTCGTGCCGGAGGGGTTGCGGGCCGAAACCTCCAGCGAAGGAAAGGTCGTGCTGACAGGTTGGGATGTAAGGTACTTTCTTAGCATCGAAATCGTTGGACCACCACCATCCGAACCTGGATTCAAAGAAGCCTTGCGGCAACACATCGCAAGTCATTCTCCCAATGTGAGCCACCTGGAGGAACTAGCCGTTACCGTGGCCGAACGCGAGGGCACAGGATTCCAAATGCGGCAGGCGCTGCCGGGAGTCGGCGACCGCCTTATACGCATTATTTGGGTGCCGTTCAACGCGGGAGTTTTGGAATTCACCTTGAATGCCGATAGGGCGATGGCTTCGGCGGGCCAGGGAGCCCTCGATATGATCTTGCTGACCTTCCGTTCGAATGAGCGAGGAAAGATCGAATTCGTAAAACGCTCGGACAAAACATGAACCTCTGGCCCCCCACCGCTTGACCCCCTCCTGCAATGGCTACTCTTCAATCTCAAAGCACCAAAGGTGCTCCCGTAACCGTCGTTTATCCGCCGGAGAAACCTTCCGGCCACAGCTCGATCATGCACTTCCGGATTGGGAAAAAGACCGTGTTGCCGGCCTTCACCAGCGCCAGCCTGCCTTACTTGGTGCAGTTCCAAATAGGGCAGCGGTCTATCATGTTCATGCTCAGCGACGTCTTCCAAACATCTTATTGGCAGAGAATCCGAAATGCTTACAATGTCCTTGGTCAATTGGACGTTGCCACAGATGTCAAAATGGGCGCCGAGGCAACCAAACAGATCACTGAATGGTTAAAGGAACAAACCACCGCTCAGGGGGTGGCTCTCGATCTGCCGTCTTAACGAGCCAAACCGCTGTTGGCCGACGACACGGCCAAAGTCCTGGCGGCATTGACGGGGCACGAACCGCTGAACAGGAAACCTTCGGAAACCAGTGTCAAAAGTAAGGACTGACTTGCTCTTCGCCTCCGCTCGACTCGACCAGACCTGGCTGCGGCTTGGCCTAAATGAAGCGGCCGAGATCGTCAGGCCAGCAGCCACTGCCAGACGGGCACAATTCTGATTCCTTCCGGTGCGCGAACTTCACGGGGTGGCTCGGTTTCCGTCACCAGAAGAGTCGCGGCATCAGGGAACTCCTGCCGGGCCTCAGTCAAGGCCCGCACTTCGCGCTCAAAGGTTTCCGGGGACGAGATATTTGCGGCGACCTGGATCAATTGGCGGTGTCCTTCGAAGTCTGTGGCGAGAAAGTCCACTTCGAGGCCCGAGGCAGTCCTGGCATAGGCGAGATCACGGCTGGCTCTGGACAACTCGCAGGCGATGACGTTCTCGATGAGGCGGCCCCGGTCGAGACCCGGCGCCGGGCTGAACGCCTGGGCCAAACTATGGTCCGCCAAGTACAGTTTGCGCGGGTTCACTTGCCGCCGGCGCTCCGACCGGCTAGCCAGAGGCAGCGTGAAAACGAGGAAGGCATCTTCCAGGTACGCGAGGAAAGCGAGCAGGGTTTCCTTGGAAACCGAAATGCCTCGCGAGCTGAAATCCGAGTATATCTTGCTCACGCTTAGAAGCGTGGCCGGATTGCGCAGGAGTTGGCGGACAAACGCGCGCAGAGCGGGCAGGTTGGAAACGTGGTGCCGTTCGGCCACGTCGCGAAACAGCACCGTATCCACATAGCCCTGCAAGAGACCAACGCGGTCGCGCACGGACGGAAACGCCCCGGCTTCCGGAAAGCCGCCGACATCGAGATAAGCGTCAAAATGCGCCCGCAACTCCGACCGCTCCGCGCTGGAAGGCAGGCGCAAGGGGGCGGATTCCGGCCAACTTCGGCCACGCAGAAATTCGCGGAAGCTGAACGGGGTAATGACGGTTTCCATCGCCCGGCCCCTCATGCTCGTCGCCACTTCGCGGCTCAACATGCGGGCGGACGACCCGCTGAGGAATATCTCGACCCGCTCCGAATCCAGCACCCGGCGCACAAAGCGTTCCCACCCCGAAACGATCTGGATTTCATCCAGACACCAGGTTACTTCGACCTTCTGGCGGAATTGCGGCAGTTGTCGGTAATACTCCTCAATAATCGTGCCGAGGTCTTCGACCGCAAGCGCGCTGAGCCGCTCGTCCTCGAAATTGAAATAGACCAACCGCTCCCGTTCGATCCCGCGCGCCAATCGGTCAGCCAGGCACTGGTAAAGAAAGAAGGTCTTTCCGGCCCGTCTCATGCCAATGACGGCATGAGCCTTGCCCCTTAACAAGGCCGGCGACGCCTCGCGTTGCACCATCTTGGGAAAGGGCATCTTGAGGGCGTCCCCGAGTTTTTGCCGGATGGCACTCAATACTTGATCGTCCACGGAGACCAGATTGGCACAAAAGCAGTCTTATTGCAAGACCACATTCAGAAGCGACCAAACCATACAGGGCCAGTTCATGAAAGGGGCGGGGACGGCCCCGCCCCTGCCCTATCAATCAGTTGTGGCATAATGCGACAAGTTTCAGTTTTGCTATCAATGATAGCACGCACAGCCGCCGAGAGAGGAGACTTTGTTTTGTCTCAAGGTTGCGGGATTTCAAGTTGTCTGCAAATGCCACGGACCGTTCCTTCCTTGATTTCGCGGTGGCGCGGCACGCTGGCGATCTTCCGGTTGGCAGGATTGAGCCAGACCGTATGGGCGCGGCCCTCGCGAAAGAACAAGCATCCCTGCCCGCGCAGGTGCCGCTCCAGGTCGCGGAGCTTCATGCTTCCACAAATTCGATCGGCTCGCGCAGGGCGTTGGGTGACAGATCCTTCTCCGCTAGTTCGCGCTGGCATTCCAGCACCAGCTTGAGGGCATCCAGCAGGTTCACTTTGGCCTCGCCCAGAGTCTCACCTTGCGAAATGGCGGCGGGAACCTCTTCCACGAAGCAAGTGTATCCGCCCTCTTTGGCGGGCTCGAAGACCGCTGTCAGTTTCATGCCTCAAGCATGCCATGCCCCGCCGCTCCTGGCAAGGCTCTGCAAGGAGCACTTGGCTCGCTGAAAGATTTGAGGTGCCCCAAATCGAAAAAGGGTACTACTACCTGGTGCCCGAGTAGCCCAGATATCTCAATGTCACAGCCTGGGGGGCGCTCATTAAGGCAGGCGGTAAGCCCAAAAACGGCGTAGAAGGGGTCCGGAGATTTGCCCCAAGAGGGGGCTGGCGCTTGGGCGGCGTTGGCACGTTCGGGGTTGTTGCCTGTATGCAAGAAGTGGCGGTCACGCCGGGCGAGTTGCTGGCTGACGCTGACCTCATTCACTACACCATCCGTGGGCTGCCTTGTGTTGACGCAGTTGGCCCTCCTGATACCATTGGGGCGTGAAAGTCCGCGAGGCGATCAAGCTCATTGAGAAGGACGGCTGGTATCTGGACCGCACGCGTGGCAGCCACCGCCAGTACAAACATCCATCGAAACGGGGACTGGTCACCATCGCGGGCAAGCCAAGCGATGAGCTTGCGCCGGGAACAAAGAACAGTATTCTAAAGCAGGCAGCACTCAAATGAGCCGTTACTTAATCATTATCGAGGCGACCGGCACCGGCTACTCGGCTTATTCGCCGGACCTGCCGGGGTGCGTCGCCACCGGCCGCACGCGTGCGGAAGTCGAGCGGGAAATGCACGATGCCATCGAGTTTCACGTCGAGGGGCTTCGGTTGGCGGGAGAGCAGATACCTGAGCCTCGGTCTGAGGCATCTTACTGCGAAGTTGCGGCCTAATCGCCGCGACCACAAGGCGTCATTTGCCAGCTCACTGGGGTCGTCGGCAACGCCCGCCCGAACCTGCTCCTGCATGGAATTCCTCAACGTCTTTGGCCAGCATTGACCATCCCGATTGGCTCCGAACCGCAGAAGTTCTTCCGACTGCAGATTGAGGTCAGCTAGCACCGACTTCCTGTAAAGGGGCAACCCGTAGATGGGCGCGCGGCATGACCTTGCAATCCCGCCAATCGTCCCACGCCAAGCCTCAGGTCGGCGTATCCCTACGAACCGATCTGCGGGTTGACCCGTTCTTTTTCAGCCAGATCTTTCCGGCGACCCTTGCCTGCCGCGAAAGCCGCGAAAGTCCATTTCCCAAAACCCCCGATGTTATGTAGGCTCTCGGCTGACATGAAATTGCCGACAATGGGCTGGGCGGGTTGCCTGGCTTTTACTATCGTTGCAGCACTACAAGCGACACCGGGGCAGGCGGCAGACGACTCCGCCACGGCCGCGCCAGCGACCACGAATTCGCACCGGGTCTATAGCCATCTCCTGGCCCCACGCGAGCATCCGGATTACGACCGACGCGCGGTGAAGCCGCCCACCTGGGAGACGTTCAAGAACCGCACCCAATTCACCTGCCTGCGCGGGTTCGGAACGAAGGACGACCGGCTCGTTGGATTTGGTGAGGAGCTGGAGAAATATACGCGCACGTATGCGCTGGGGGATGTGATCTGGCCTTCGTATGAAATACTCTTCACGAAGAACATTGGTGAGCTTGCCGACGAGATCAAGCGCCGTGATCTTTACCTGTTCGATATCTGGGGCTACGTGCCGGGGTCGGGGCCTGGCGGGTATTGGCAACAATTCACACCTCCGGCGGGTGCGCTGGCGACCATCGAGTCCAAACTGGGGGATCGCTGGCTCGGCACGGACATCGGCGAGCAGGACGGGCGCTACATCGGCGGTTACGCGAATCAGATGTCGCCCGCCTCTGGCAGCCGCTTCGATCAATACCTGAATTTCCAGCGCCATTTCGAGCGGATGAGCGACGATCTGGGCCACAAGCACGCGGCGCTTGTCTCGCTGAATTTTGGCCATTATTTCCTCAAAGAGGGAACTTACACGCTCCTCGGCGCGGAGACCGCTCAGGCGCTGCCAAATAGCCAGGTTTACTACGCCTTCATCCGCGGCGCGGGCAAACAATACGGGGTGCCGTGGTTCGGCAACGCTTCGATCTTCAATCGCTGGGGATACAAGACCTACGATTCCGCCGGCGGCAGCGGTGGCGATACCCACAGTCCAACCAACGGCACGAGCTTGAGCCTGTTGAAACGGTTGCTCTACTCACATATTCTTTACAACTCTGTTGCCGTCGGTTTCGAGAACGGTTGGTTCTCAGGCGAGAAACTCTCCCCCATCGGCGGCATCCAGCAGTCCGCGCAGCGATGGGTGAAGGAGCATGGCCAACCCGGTGTGATGCACACACCTGTCGCGCTGCTGCTCGACTTCTATTCCGGCTGGTCGTTTCCACGTCACCTCTACTCCGGCGATATCTATCGCGTATGGGGGAACCGGCCTTACGAAGCGGGTGATTACTTTACCGACGCGGTTCTCGACCTGTTGTATCCGGGCTATCAAAACTCCTCTTATTTCCACGACGAATCCGGCTTTCTCGCACCCACCCCGTATGGCGACATCGCCGACTGTCTGCTGAGCGACGCCCCGGAATGGAGCCTCGATCGGTACGCGGTCGTGATCGTCGCGGGCGACCTCGGCGGCGGACACGAGGTGCGCGACAAACTTCAAGCCTACGCCCAACGCGGCGGACACGTCGTTATTACCGCCGGCAACCTGGCTAAACTTCCCGGCGGACTGGCAGGCTGCACCAACGCACTTGCGAATGCGTCGGTGGCCTGCGGAAAAGGCCGGGTAACGGTCTTCGCCAGCCGGTTTGGCGTGACGCTCGAACCGGCATCGGCCAAACCCCTGCGCAGCGAGACGGACCAACCCTTGCCGAAACCTTACGCGCTCGATGCTGACGTGCGGCAGGGAATCGAGTCCGTCCTTCGCGCGCAGCAACTGTTCACGGTGCGAGGTGAAGGGCTGAGCGTTATCACCTGCTGCAAGCGCGCGGGCGAATACGTGATCGGCATCGCGAACAATACCTGGCGCGAGCAATCGTTCCGCCTCGAATCACTCTGCGGTAAGATCGAGTCGCTTCAAGAACTCCCCATCGATATTTCCGAGCGCGGAGCGGTTGGCTACACGCCCTTGGGCCTCGAATCCTCCAGCCTCGGGAAGAACAGCGCCGACACCATTGCCGGGGGTGATGTCCGGGTATTCTCCGTGAAGGTGCAGGAATCGAGCGTCGAAGAAATCCCACACGTGGTGCCCCCGCCGCGCCCTCACGGCCGCTTGCTGACATTGCGTGGTGCGCTCTCGATCAAAGCGGAGATTCTGTCACGCCCGACCTTCTTCGAGCACTTCGACGGCGTGTGTGTGGACTGGCGTTACTTGCACGAGCGCGAGAAGGCGGCGCTGGAAAAAGAAACCGGCTGGCTTAAACGCCAGGGCGTGCGTGTCATGGTGGACTTGAGTTCCGGCGTGGACCTTTACCCGGCGCTCCGGCTCATCGACAACCTCCACTCTGATTACCAGGCCAGCCTGACCGCCATCAACGACGTGCTGGCAAAAATGGAAATCCTGGGGGCGCGGGATCTGATCCTCTCGCTTCACCGATATCCGGAGAATAATTTTACCGCTGAGCAAACGAAGGATTCGTTCACGGCCACTCTTAAGGCGCTCGCCAGCCAGGCGGCTGTGCATGGCGTCACGCTTCAGCTCCGCATCGGCTTTGGCAAACCGCCGTGGAATGTGTCGGAAGCGATTGAACTGGTCGATCGCATCGGCGCGCCGAACCTGAAACTGGCGCCATGCACCGCGCTGCTGGAACGTCAAACACCGTCCTCAGAAATGGCCATGCGCTTGCGGGAGAAGGTCGGTTTGTGGCTGGTCGCAGCCTCGCGCCGGGACTTGTCTGGCAAACTCTGGGATGCGTCCGCGCCGCTCCAGTCTGCGGCGGACCTTGACTCTCCAGTTCGGTGGCTTTCGGTTTCACCCGCCGCCCCGGTGGTGTTGGATGCGCTGCTGGCGGACAAAGATGCGGAGTACCTGGACGCATTGGCATTGGAAGCGGCCATTGGGCGGGTTGAACGCCTCACAAATCGTTAGCTGCTTGACCGGGCGGTTTCAGGGCGCAGCGAGACGCTGGATTTCCGCGACGGACAAAGCCCGTTCCCACATTCCGAAATCCGCGAAACTGGCGGCGAGGAATTCGTTGCCGGTGAAATGAGGATTGCCGCCCAGGGCGCAGTCGCGCGCCGCGGTGGTGTTGAATCCGGGCGCTGAACAAGAACCGGCGGGTTTGCCATCGAGGAACAATTCGAGCGCCGTGCCGGTTTTGACGGCGGCGACATGATGCCAGGAACCGGCGGTGATTGGCGCGCCGGCCGTGCCGGAGGACTGGCCCCCTTCGATCCGGCCGAACAGCTTGCCGTTTTCCACCGCCAACCGCAGCGGATCGTCCATGCTCGCCGCCCACGCGCTAAAGATCTGACCCAGGCGGTCTTTGGGCATCTCGTCGATGCGGACGCGAACGGCAACGGTGAAATTCTCCTCCGGCCAGACCGGAAAAGAATAGACCAGCATCTGGTCCCGGCCGTTGAGTTTCGTTCCCTCGGCGGTGCGAGCTTCGTGTTTTGCCGATACCAATTCGCCAAATGTTAGCGCATCCTCGTTCCGCAGCGAGTGTTGAATAAGTTCACCGTTGGGTCCGGGTTTGTTCGAGGGCGGGAGCGGTTGCGCCGGCGCATTCGCATCCAGGGTGAACCGGGCTGGCGGAACCTCCGGCGTCGTTTCACCATTCGGCCCGATGCTGATGACGCGCCACCACCGATCCGGTTCGGAGGCAGGAGGGAGCGACGCCAGGTCGAGAACCGTTTTTGCCGAGGCTGTGTGGTTGGTGCTAAAGAGAACCTTGCTGAACTCCGCATCCGCTGCCACCTCGATCCGATAGCTCAAGTTCGTCATGGATCGCGCGCCGCGCCACTCGAACCGGGTTGGGCCTGGACGCAGTCGTTCACCGTCGCGCGGTCGCGCGGTGAACGCAGGGGGCGGTGGCGGCTTGGTCGTGGTCAGCCACGAACGGTAGTGAGTGCCCGCGCTGCCTGCGCTCGCAAAATTAACCAGCCGCAAGATGCCACCACGTTCGGACGGCAATTCCATAAGCAGCCAGGCAGAGGATTCAAGCGCCGATCCAGTCCCCACGGGAACAATCGCCCGCGCCTCGCCGAGCCGCGAAAGGTCCACTGCTGGAATCTTGTCGGCATCGAACTCATTGACCGCCTGGTCCCATGCCAGCAACAAAGGGCCACGATAGAGCGAAACTTTGTCCGCCACTTCGTTAGCGCCGGCGATGGCCCTCAGACTGAAATCGAACTTCAGCGAAACCTCGTCACCCGCTTTCCACCGACGCCGAATTTCCAGGTACGAACCGGCGCGCGCACGGTCCGGCGCGCCGGTGAAATTCGCCGTCACGCGGGTATTCTCCGACCACTGCGGGATGCGCAGGCGCAATGTCCATTCGGCATCGCCACATTGGGTGAGCACCACGCGTTGTGAATCGGCGCGCGGATAGTCGAGGTCCAGCTTCAAGCGGATTTCCTGACCGGCATGGGAAAGGGCAAACTCACCCGGCAAATAGCTATTCACCACCAGCCCATCGCTCGAGGACATTACTGCCCATTCGCTCAGCATACCCGGCACGCGCGGGCCATTGACGGAGCAGCAGTTCAATTCCGGCGTGCCGGCCCGCGCCTGAAAAACGATGGTGTGCGCGCTGGCTTCGCGAACACCGTCCATGGGCGTGTTATAGGTCCACCAGCGACCGCTCGGATGTTGCGCGCCGAGCCCGCCGTTGAGCGTGGACAATTCGAGTTCGTCCGCCGCGCGCGAATCGCCGGTGAGCTTGAGGTAATCAATCGTCAGCGCCATCCACGCGACCGTGCAGCAGGTTTCAATGGCGGTGGGCGCGTAGGGATTGCCGGTGGCTTGTTCGCCGGAGCTGAATGCGCCGGTGTTGCGCCGATCCCAGCGGCGGATGCTGCGCCAATGATGTATGAACGCCTCGCGATACTTCGGCTCGCCGGTGCTGCGCCAAAGTTCCACCAGCCCTTGCAAATCATGAAGACTCTCCCAACGCGGGCGGGGCGATTGAAAGTATTCGCGCCCATCGAGTCCCGCGCGGGCGTAATCGCCGGCGCGTTCCCAGTCCTTTTCCACCTCGCGCGCCATTCGCAGGTAGCGCGGCTCGCCGGTGATCCGATACAACATGGCCATGCCGGTGAGAATCGCCATGTTCATCTCGGGGTCGCCGGCATCGAACACGCGGCGGCTGGTGTCCAGATAGGTATGGCAGACCAGATCGGCGGCCTTGCGCGCCGCCGCGAGCGCTGCGGGGTCGCCTGTTTGTTGATACCAGAGCGCGAGGGCGTAGAGCGCGTGGTAATGGCCCCAGAGATCCCAATTCTTCAGCAGCCGGATATCCTTCGGAAACGGTCCGAGGTAACCGTCATCCGCCTGGGTGGTGATGAACGCATGGACGACATTCGACACTTGTTGGAAGAGCCGGGGATCATCAGACATCCGCAGCGCCTGCACGGCAGAGATAAGGTACTTGCCGACGAACTCCCCGGCCCACGGCACAAGCTGCGGCACGGGCTGCCGGTCGCGCACACGAAACATCTCGAGCATGCCGGGATTGGACTGCGGCGCGCGCAACAGCCAGTTATCCACGTTGGCATGAACCCGCTGGCCGATCGGACCCGTGAATCGGAATTGGGCCGCAGGCTGGGAATCAAAGCGCAGCGCGCCACGTTCGGGGCCGGGCTGCGCCAGCGTGTTCAAGGCTAAAAGGGCGGAAAGCAAAATTGGAATTCTCATCATGAAATCGTAAGCCGCAGCGAAGGTAGTCGTGGTGTTCCTGACGAGTCAAGGCTGATGAACCCAGGGCGTTGCGCTGGCAGGGCGGATTCAAGAACCTGCAAAATCGTAGCCGCCGACGGCAGTCGGCGCA
>JBAXTC010000320.1:0-8149 GCA_037130375.1 Verrucomicrobiota bacterium
CGCCCGCCAACGAAGGCCCGGCCAACGTCCAAGTGCAGGAACTCTTCTGGGTGCGAAATTATCTATACGCCGCGACGCACGGGCGCGGCGCTTATCGCATCGCGCTCGGCCCGCCCACGGTCGTTGTCTCCCCAGTGGCCGGCACCGGCTACAGCGGCTCCAAGTTCACCTTCACCGCCTCGGCCATCGGCGCGCCAGCGTTGGATTATCAGTGGCAGTACAACGGCAACAACATTTTGGGCGCGACCGGCGCGACGTTCACGATCCCCAATGCGCAGCCGACCAACGGCGGCCTTTACCGTGTCCTCGTCAGCAACGGCGAAGGCATCGCCACCAGTTCGGTTTCGCCGCTGACAATTATCTCCTCGCCACCGTATCGGACGCAAATCCTGGCGGCCGGCCCGGTTGCGTATTGGCAGTTGAACGAAACCAACGGCCTGACCGCCTACGATTCGGCTGGCACCAACGACGGAACCATCGACGTGACCGTTGTGCTGGGTGCAAAGGGCGCTACTGCGCCGGCATTCCCGGGCTTTGAAGCCGGCCACACCGCTTTCCAGTTCGGCGGCAGTCCCGCGAGCGTTACCGTTCCGACATTGAACTTGAACACGAATACGGTTACCATCACCGCCTGGGTCAAGTACGATGGCGGCACAAATTCCTCGGGAATTTTCTCCTGGCAGGGCGATGGTGATGCCAGGTGCCAATTCTCGTTCAACGACGGCGGCACCAATCTCGCCTGTTATTGGAACGGAGATTTTCAGTCTTCGGATTTCACCGTGCCCACCAACTTGTGGACGTTTGTCGCCCTGGTAGTAAGCCCGACCAATGCGGTGATTTACATGGCCACGAACTCAACCCTCACCGCCTGGTCCACCCCCATCATGACAAACACCGCGGCTGCTTTCGACAGCGAAGCCTTTATCGGCCTCAATCCTATCGGTTGCTTCAACGGCGCAATGGATGAAGTGGCGGTTTACGATCAATCACTCACGGCGTCGCAAATCAGCAACCTGCTATCCGCGGCAACGACGGCACTGCCGGTGGTGCCGGTCGTGACGCTCACCGCGCCGGCGGACGGCAGTTCATTCTCCGCGTCATCAAATATCCTGCTCACCGCTTCCGTCACGACGAATGGTCACGCCATCGGGAATGTTCAATTCTACAACGGCGCCTCGTTGCTCAGTCAATCTGCCACACCGCCGTATCAATTCACCTGGTCGGGCGCGACGGCCGGCATTCACACGCTGCTCGCGCAGGTGACGTATGACGGCGGCAGCACGATCAGTTCGTTGCCGGCCAACATCACCGTCACCAACGCCGGCAGCATCGTCAACACCACGCCGACCAACATCGTCGCCACGGTGAGCGGGACAAACCTGACCCTGTCCTGGCCGGCGGACCACACCGGCTGGCGTTTGCTGACGCAGACCAACAATCTTGCCCACGGCATCAGCCGGAACACGAACGATTGGGGCACCGTCGCCAACTCGGCCAGCACCAACCTGGTCATTATCCCGATTGATCCCGCCAAGCCGACGGAGTTTTATCGCCTGATTTATCCGTAAGTTAGAACTTCCGGAAACACGAACGGGACGGTGCAGGCCGTCCCGTTTTGGTTATCAGAGGGCTTGCAGGAAGGCAAAAAATCTTTCTTGGCACTTGCATCGCGGGAGCGGTATCTCCATATTTTCCCGCCGTAACTAAAAGAAAATATGCATACACCCATTCGCGTTGCTGTCACCGGCGCTGCCGGTCAGATCGGTTACTCCCTCCTGTTTCGCATCGCCTCAGGCGCGATGTTCGGTCGATACCAGCCTCTGATTCTGCATCTGCTGGAGATTGAGCCGGCGTTGCCTTCACTGCGGGGCTTGGTGATGGAGTTGGAAGACAGCGGTTTTCCGCTACTCAAAGGCGTCGTGGCGACGGCCAGTCTGGAGGAAGGTTTTCGCGGCGTGAACTGGGCATTGCTGGTGGGCAGCGTTCCGCGCAAAGCCGGCATGGAGCGCAAAGACCTGCTCGGCATCAACGGCAAGATATTTGTCGGCCAGGGCCAGGCCCTGCAGAAAAATGCGGCGTCCGACGTTCGCATTCTCGTGGTGGGCAACCCCTGCAACACCAATTGCCTGATCACCATGCACAACGCCCCCGAAATTCCGCGCGACCGGTTTTTCGCCATGACACGACTCGACGAGAATCGGGCCAAGGGGCAGCTTGCCAAGAAGGCGGGTGTGGATGTTACCTCCGTTACCAACGTTGCTGTTTGGGGCAATCATTCCTCGACCCAATACCCTGATTTCTTCAATGCCAAAATCAAAGGCAAGCCCGTTACGCAATTGATTACCGACGAGGCATGGCTTAAAGGCGAGTTTATCACGGCGGTCCAGCAGCGCGGCGCGGCGATCCTGAAGGCGCGCAACGCATCGAGCGCGGCAAGCGCGGCCGTCGCCATCGTGGACAGCGTCCGTTCCATGGTCGAGCCGACTCACGCCAGCGATTGGCACAGTCTCTGTCTTTGCTCGGATGGCAGTTACGGAGTGGAGAAGGGCCTCATCAGTTCCTTCCCGGTTCACAGCAACGGCCATGAGCTTGAAATCGTCCAGGGTTTGCCGGTCAATGATTTCAGCCGTGCGAAAATTGACGCGACGGTGAACGAGCTTAAGGAAGAGAAGACGATGGTGGCTGATCTGTTGCGAAAGTGAACGCAGCGCGGCTATGGTTTGGAGCGCCGGGGGTCCGCCCCGGTCAGTCGCTCAAGCCTGACTAACCGGCTGAGCGGCCCGTCAGGCTGCCAATCCGCCCGAGCCGGATGACCGGTTCACTGGCTGCCCGGGACTGAGCGAGGTCCACCTCGAACTCGGCCACCCAATCGTTGTGTTCCGCCGGGTCCACCAACATTTGCTGAACGCGCCAGGTGCGCTTGTCTTCGGCGGGGATGATGTAGGTATGCCGCAAGTTGCGCGCATTGGGGTCCAGGCAAATGTGTTGGTGCTCGACATGGTAGCCGTCGAGGGCTTGCTGCAATCGTTCGCTGGTCCAGGGCTGGCGATCCGGATCTTCAGTCGAGGACAGATGCGTTAAAGCTTGTTCAAAGTCGGCATTCACCAATCCGCGCAGGAAGCTGAATATGCGCATGCGGATGGCGGCCGTAAACGTTTTGGTATCGCGGGTGATGTCAGCGGCAGCTTCTTCGGCGCCGGGCGGGCGAACTTCCTTGGCCTCGGCGCGTTGGAAGGCCGGGTTACGCATCTTCTCCCATTCGTCGAGCAGGCTGGAATCGACCTGGCGGATCATCGTGCCGAGGTAAAGTTCCATCTCCCGGACCGCATCGTCCTTGGCGGCGTCCGGGACTGTTTGCGCGAGGACTTTAAAGACGCTATTGAGGTGGCGGAGCAATACCCCCTCGGCGCGCTGGAGTTCGTAATCGCGGATGTAGTCAGAGAAGGACCGGAAGGACTCGAACATCTCGCGCGCGATGGATTTCGGGTGGATGTTCTCCTGACCCACCCAGGGATGTTTGTCGGCAAAAGCATTAAACGTCGAGTAGATGAACTCGCGATTGGGTTTGGGGTATTCCAGTTTCTCGAGTTCCTCCATTCGCTCGTCATACTCGATGCCGGCCATTTTCATCTCGGCCATCTTCTGGTCTTTCACCCTGTCGAGTTGCTTGCGCAGGATGATGCTGGGGTCTTCGAGGATTGATTCGACCAGTGTCAGCAGCACCAGCGGGTAATCAGGGGCCTGCGGGTCCACCAGTGGCAAGGTCTCCAACAGGTAGAGCGACAACACCTGGTCCATCGAGAAGTCGTCCTGCAACTCGACGTTGACGCGCACTTTCGATTCACCGGCCGGCGCGGGAGGTGTGATGCGTGATTCGTGATGCGTGAGAGCCGGCGCGGCGATGTCCTCCGGGCGCGGTGGGTCGCCCAGGCCTTCGGCCTTCGGATTTCCTTCGGACATCGGATTTCGTGCTTCGGATTTCTGTCCTGCCCTGCCTGCGTTGACAAACTCGATGATTTTTCGTTCCACCAGCGAGCGGAACAATTGCCAGGCCCGTTTTACGTGGGCCTTTTTTTCCCTGGGCGTTTCGTGGCAGCGGGCGATCAATTGTTGCATCGCGCGGCAGCCGTCGCCTTTACGGCTGAGCACGTTGAGCAACATTCCGTGCGAAACCTGGAAACGCGAAGTCAATCGCTCGGGCTGGGCGTGCATCAAGCGCACGAACGTGTTTTTGTCCCAGTTGACGAAATTCCGGTCGGGCGGCCTGCGCTTGACGCCTTTCTTGCCGCCGCGCGAGGCTTTCTCGTCCAGTTTGATATTCTCGACCACGTGTTCGGGCGCCTGGGCGACAACCCAGCCACGCTCATCGAAGCCCTTGCGCCCGGCCCGGCCGCCGATCTGGTGAAAATCGCGCGCGCTCAGAATCGCAGTCTTTTGCCCGTCAAACTTGCACAGACGGGAGAACAGCACGGTGCGGATGGGGACGTTGATGCCGACGCCGAGGGTGTCAGTGCCACAGATGATTTTGAGCAAGCCCTTCTGTGCCAACTGCTCGACCAGCACGCGGTACTTGGGCAACAGCCCGGCATGGTGTAGTCCGATGCCGTGCTTGAGCCATTTACGGATCTCAGGTCCGTAAGGGCTGGTGAACTTGAAGCCTTCCAGCGTGTTGCCGATGGCGGCCTTTTCTTCCCGCGTGCAGACGTTAATGCTGGTGAAGTCCTGCGCGCTTTGCGCGGCCTCCAGTTGGGTGAAATGGACGACATAAACCGGCGCCCTGCCTTGGGCGGCGAGGTTTTCGAGTGTGGTGGCCAGCGGCAGTTCGGAATAGGCATACTCGAGCGGGACCGGCCGATCCTTGGAAGCGATGGTGGCGGTCGGGCGGCCATTGAGCCGGGTAAGCTCCTCCTCGAAGAATGTGGTGTCACCGAGGGTGGCGGACATTAGCAGGAACCGCGCCTGCGGCAAGGTCAGCAACGGCACCTGCCAGGCCGTGCCTCGATCGCGGTCGGCGTAATAGTGAAACTCGTCCATGATGACCTCCTGGACGTTGGCCTGGGTGCCTTCGCGCAGGGCGATGTTGGAGAGGATTTCCGCGGTGCAGCAGAGGATGCGGGCGTCGCGGTTTACCGAGGCATCGCCGGTAATCAGGCCGACATTGTCGGGCCCGAACTCGCGACAGAGCGCCAGCCATTTCTCGTTCACGAGGGCTTTGATCGGGCAGGTGTAGATCGAGCGTTTGCCCAGGGCCAGGGCTTTGAAATGGAGCGCTGCGGCCACCAGTGATTTGCCTGAACCGGTCGGGGTGTTCAGGATGACATTCTTCTCTTCGAAGAGCTCGAGGATGGCCGTTTCCTGGGCGGGGTAAAGCTGAAGGCGTTTGCTCTCGGTGTATTCCAGAAAGCGTCCCAGCAGAACATCGTTGCTGGGGCAGTCCTCGCGCGGGATCAGGTCGTAGAGCGTCGGGACTGGCGGGCTCGGGGTCTGGTCTGTTGCTTTCAAAGCAGCTTTCCCAACTTTTGCAGTTCCAGCAGGAACTCGATATCCGCCTGATCCCGGCCCCGATTGGCGGCCTTCTTGGCCGCCAAAAGGTCTGATCCGCACAAACACCTAACAGCAATCCCGTTCTCGTTCAGACGAACCACAGCCCGCGCTTCCGCCTCATCAAAGCTGGGCACTCCTGGAAGACCCAGATGAAACTGGAGCACACCCCAGCGCGTCTGGTAAGTTTGGATGAAGTTTTCTCCGCGGGGTCCCAGAGGTACCAGCGGTGCGTCCACATCCTCGTCGAGCAGGACGTTGAGCTTCGCGAAATTCTGGTGGTCCTTTGCGGGAATAAAGAAATCCCAATCCATCGAATAGCGCGGCATACCCGTGAGACGCATGGCCTGTCCGCCAACGACCAGGTAGCGGACGCCTGCGGCGTGCAACTCTTTAAGCAACTCGTCCATGCCGTGCAACCTCGCGGGCAATCTCAAGTAGTAATGCGTCCTTCCAGAGGTTCATTTGGGCGTGGGTTCGAAACTTCTGCGCCGTGAACCGAGGCAAAGGGGGGCCTGGCGGAGACGCCACTACCTTGGGATGCCCGGCCCACAACCGTGTCTTGGCTTTGTAGTCACCAGTTATTTTCATCTGTTGCGGCCTAAGAACCAGCACATTCTGTTTCCGCAGCCATCACTAATCTTGTCCAAGCCGCGGCTTATTGCACGCGATTTCTGACCGGGTGCCCAATTTCAATTTCTTGCCGCCGCTGCGGATTATGGAGACTTCGCCGCCAACACCAACCTCTCCACTGGTAGCCGAGGACGAAAGCCGTTTGTAAATCACCCACTCGTCTCGGAACCCTTGCTTGGTTTCCTGGCCACGACGATGGAATTCATCGTCTCGTCCCGACGCATGACGGCGGCTTGGGCGAAACCCGCGGTTTCAAGGTCCGCCCGAAGTTCGTCGAATGTAAAGGTGCTGCCGCCTTCAGTGGCCACGAGCATGTTCACGGCAAACAGGGCGCCGGCTGCGGGTCGGGCGTGGTTTTCCTCCATTAGAAAGTCTCGGATGCCAATTCGTCCGCCTGGGATAAGCGCCCGAAAGGCGTTGGCAAATAGAGCCTGGTTCTGCGCGCGGGAATTCTGGTGGACAATGGCGCTCACCCACGCGAGGTCTGCGCCCGATGGCAACGGGTCTTTCATGAAATCGCCCCGGGCGAGCCGGACCCGGTCGCCCAACCGCGCGGCAGCCAAGCGTCGCCGCGCCATTGGAATAACCGGCGGCAAGTCAAAGAGTGTGGCGCGCGCCGAGGGACAGGCGCGCAGGAATGCGATGGTCCAAGTGCCCGAAGCCCCGCCGATGTCCAGCAGATGTTGGAAGCGGAGCGGTCGGATTGCCCGAATCACGTGGTCCGCGTTCGGCGCGGAGATGTTATCCATCGCGCTGATGAACGATTGCTGGTCACCGGCCTCTCCGCGCACGCTGGGCGTCTTTTCGGCAGGCAGGCCGGTCTTGACGACTTTGGCCAACTGCGCCCATCGGCGGAGGCAGTTTGCCTGGTGTTGGGCCATTGCGAGGACACTTTGGGAGCCGTCTGGTGTGAGCAGGGCGCTCAGGCCGGCCGGCAGAGCATAGCAGTCATCTCGCTTCTCGAGCAATTGCAGCGCCACGAGGCTATCCAGCAGAATGGTCAGGCCGCGGAGGCGGCAATGAAGCCGGCGCGCGAGCACCGCCGCCTCGAGGGGACCGGCGGCCAGCGCGCTGAACAGATCGAGGTCGGCCGCCGCCCCCAGGACGGCAGCGGCCTGGTAGGTTCGGCTCAACGACAGAATGTCCTCCGCCGTCCATTTCAGATTGGCTCTTCGTCTCATAAACATGGTTCTCATTGGCCAGGCAGACGCCTAGCCCGGCTGATGTTCTAAAGCGAACATCCTGGCAATAACCTTCTTCGCTTCCTCAAATCTTTCTGGAGGAAACGGCCCCAGACGGCGCTGAATACGATGGCGCTCAACGGAGCCAAGGCCGGAGAGGTTGACCACGCAAGGCTTGGCGAGCCAGGGTGGCTTCGAAAATGGGATTTCGCTCTCGCCACCGCGAACCTCGGTGGTCAGCGGAGCGATGAGGGAGACAGTTCGCGCGCTGTCCGGGTTGGCGCACAAGACCAGGCAGGGCCGGACTTTGGCCACCATCCCCAAATCCACGAGCACGATGTCACCGTTCTTGGGGGAGTTTGTCATACAGAATTTCCGGGGGTGGCCCGAGGTTGTCCCAAACCTCCTGCAGCGCCTCGTAGGTCTCCGGGATTGGCGGAAGCACTGGCAGACCATAGGTGATCAGGTCGCGGAACAAGTCGGCCAGGGATTTGCGCCGGCGACTTGCTTCCGCTACGAGCATCTCGTAGTCGCGTTTCTCAATCCGAATCGGATAGGTCACGGTCTTCACGCATACAATTTGACTACAAAGCCTTCTCTTGGCAACCCATTCCTCACCCCTCCGATCGGATGTGGCCCGCGCAGCATCAACTCCTGGGAGACAACAGAGACAACAGAGTTGCACTCTGACACAACCTTTGAACAGGGAAGACAGGGTGCCTATGAACGCCTGAACTTTGAACCTTGAACCTTGAACCTCGAACCTTGAACCTCGAACCTCGAACCTCGAACCT
>JBAXTC010000321.1:0-8111 GCA_037130375.1 Verrucomicrobiota bacterium
CGACGAATTCTGTCTTGCGCCCCTGTCCGCGCTCCGAAAAATCTAAGATGCGCACCCCGCAGCAGCAGACGAGGCCGGCAGACGCAGGCAGTATTTCCGGGGATCCAGAACGTTCCTAACGAGTGGTGCGCAAAACTATCGCAAACCTTTCTTGCAGGTGGTCGTTGGACTTCAGCGGCACCTGGCCCAGGGGACACCGCCAGAGCAAATGCGCGGCCACGCCGCCGGGGGCCAATGCAGCGCGAAAATGGGCATCGGCATTTGCGTGTGCGCTGATGCCCGAACCGTCGGGAGAGAGCAGCGCCGCTTCGTAGATATTGTGCTTGATGGCGCGGAAGTCGGCGGTGCCCAATGCGGTCTCGTCCAGGCACCACGGCCATGACGGGGGCATATTCCAGCGGGCCTCACCCCACTTCTTGTCGCGATGGGCTTTGGCCGAACCTTCCGTGCGGCTGATGTCGTCGCCGGGGAAGGTGCCCCATTCAGACCAGCGCCGCCATTTGATTTCGTCGCAACTGCTCTTGACCAGGAATCGGATGCCCGCCTCTCGTGTGTCCATTGGCGGGCCGGAATAGATGTAATCGCACGCGACGGTTCCCCGGCCGTCATTGTCGATCAGCCAGATGGTCGAGCCGGCGAAGCCACTATAGCGGTCATGGACAATCAACTGCAGGCCGGACGGCACTGCCTTGATTTCGATCGACTCAAAGTGGCGAGTCTCTGGATTTGGGAACACCGCGTAGGCCGGTGAGTTCGGCCCGTTCAGGTCGCCGAAGTCGTAGCGCGTGACGTGGACAGTGGGGAACGAAATGACGGCGCACGCGTGGCGCGCGTCGGCCGAGTCGAAGTCCCCCTTGGCTCGGTCGAACACGATGCCGAATCCGTTGCCCTGGATGACAATCTTGTTGCCGTCGTCGGTCCATCGCGGGGCACCCGCGATGGGTTGGGGCAACGTGATGGGTTTTTCATTGCCGAGATGGAGGACCGCGTCGTCGATCAACGTGCCGTAAGCGCTGGTGACGCGGAGAGAAATGGTATCGCCCTCGGCGGTTCGAGATCCCAGCGGGATTTGGAGTTCGCTCTTTCCGCCAGGGGCGAGGTGGGTCTTAAGCCGACCTTTGTGCCCGTTCAGTTCCCAGTAGAACTTGAGTTCATCGAGATCGGTGAAAGAGTAACGGTTCTCGACCATCACCCGGGCGGTTTTCTGCCCGAGAACGAATGGCACGTGGCGGGTTTCAAGCCAGACCGGGCTGAAAATGTGCCGGGCGAGCCACCATTCGGGCTTGGGCCGCCGCCAATAGTCGATCAGCCCCCAGAAGCCGTGATGCCACGCATAGCCGGCGTGGTTCGTCGCAGAGAAGTAGAACGCCTCGTCGTGCGAAGCCCAGATGGCGCCGCCGATGACGCGGTCCGAATGCGTGATATAGCTCCAGCCTCCGGGCTTCAGCCCCGGTTTGAGCGGCGGCTTGTCAAAGTCCAGCGCGCAAGCGCGCCCGAACGCGGAGTCTGGTTCGGCATGACCGAACCCCCAAAGTTCGCGCAGGCCGGGGTTAATGCCCACATCGGTTTGTTCGTGGCAGACAGGAAAAAAATACTCACCCAGGAATAGCGGGCGCGGGTCGTCCTTGAACAAATCGTCGTAAGGCATCGCTGGATAATGGAGGTTGGCGATGTCGGTGATGCGGGCAGATGGACTGGCGGCCATATCATGGTTGAAGGTGGTAGGCCGTGTGGGGTCCAACTCTTTGACCATGCGGGCAGAGGCCAGGAACTGCAGGTTGAAATGTGACTCATTGGCCAGCGACCAAACAATCACACTCGGGTGGCTGTGGTGATAATCAACCATCGCAGAGGTGGGCGTCAGGGTGGCCGAGAGGTTGGTCGTGCCATCAAGCGCGCCGCCGACCCAACAGAAGGGGGCTTCGACCTCCACGTACATGCCCAACCGGTCGGCCGCGTCGAGCAGTTCGGCGTTCGGCGGGTAGTGCGAGGTGCGGATGTAGTTCAGATTGGCCTCCTTCAGCAGGCGGACATCCGTTTCCCCATGACGCGCAGTGTCGGCCCGGCCTGTGAGCGGGTCAAACTCGTGGTGACAGACACCCGCCAATTTGACGCGCCGGCCGTTGACATAAACCTGGCGGCCGCGAACCTCGATGTTGCGGAAGCCGATGTTTCGTTCAATACATTCCATGCTCTTTCCGCCCTGTCGCAACTCGATTGTCAGCCGGTAGAGTTGTGGTTTCTCCGCGCTCCACTGCAATGGCCTGGCAACATGCGCCACCAAATCCATGGCTCGCGTGCCCGCGAAAGGCTCGACTGCGACGCAGGACAGCGCGGCCCGCCTGTCCCCGCCTCTCGCAGGAGCCGAGTTAAGGATGCTCTGCTCGACCAGCTTCCCGCTTGCATCCCGCAACCCAAGGACAAGCGACAAGTCCCTCTCCACCGCCTTTCCACTCTCGATCAACAGGTGCAACCGCAGTTCCCCATCTTGATACTCCCGATCGAGACCCGCGTTGACACGCAACTCGCGCACGTGCGTTGGTGGCAGCGCAAACACCCGCACCGAACGGTCGATGCCGCCAAGGTTATGGAACGCGTAAGTCGAGGAAACAGACAAGGTTTCCGAGACGGTGGCCACCTTCATTTCCAGATCGAGGCGGTTGGTCTGGCCGGGCCGTGCCGCATCGGTGATGTCCCACTCCACAGGCGTGAACAAGTTCTCGCTGTAGCCGATTTCTGTGCCGTTGAGCCAGTAATGCGTGCCGGCGTGGACTGCATCGAATCTCAGGATGATGCGGTTGCCGGCCCAAGTCTTGGGGATCACGAACTCTTTGGCCAACGCGACTGGCTTGTCCTGCGGCACATCAAAACCCTGCTGCAGCCATTGGCCGGGCACCTTGAAAGGCGCCCAACAGGGGCTGTTAAGCGGCAGTGCGCGGACGTTGTTTGTCGGCCCGGAATTGAGCGCCCACGTCCCATCGAGGAGAAGGCAGTTATTGTTTAAGCCCGCCGTCCTGGCAGGCAGTGGACGGTAATGCACAGGTTCAAAGAACAGATTGGTGGCGCAGACCAAGGTGCGTCGTGACTGCCCGTTATAGCTGGCTGCGAAAGTAAACCCGCCATCAGTGGCAAACGACTCAATCTCCTTTCGGCTGAAGCTGAAAATCCCCTCGGGGCCGGTCGTTGTCCTTGGGGTATTGGTATTGCCGCCAGCCCAGATACTGACTTGGGCGCCGACCACAGGGTCATAGGCCGCGTCGAGCATCTGGCCCTGCACGCCAGTCGGCAGGCCGGTGATGGAGTTGAACCGCAGGCTATTGCTGGTCGGCTTGTTCGCCCACAGCTCGATAATCGATACGGTCGCGTTGACCTCGCCGTGAATCTTCCACGCCAACGTCATCTTCCCGGCCCGCGTGACCTCCGTCGGCACTTTCACGATGAGGCGTGTGGCTTTGGCCTTGGGCAAGGCATAGGGCCCGTGCAACACCAGGCCGTTGGCTTCCAGGCTCTGGACGCGATTATAGACGTGATCACTGGCGTACGTCAGAGCCAGCACGTAGGAGAGGTCCGGATCAAGATTGTCATAAACGGCCTCGATCTGCTTGTAACTGAACACCGCCGAACGTTCCTTGATCCCCGCGTCCGTGTCGCTCGTGTTGAACGTCCACAGGTAGCAGTCTTTCATCACCACATGCGGCTGGCGGCCCTCCACCCCGCAATCGTCGTGCTCCTGGAGGAAGCATCTCTCGGGAATGACCGGCAGGAATTGATTGGGGTCCGCCTCAGCACCCACGGCCAACCTGGCTGCCAGCGTGACCAAAACCGCTGGCCACCCGCCGCCGGCCATGGAGCGAAACCAGAGGCTGGATTTCCTGCCATGGGATCTGTTTTGCGTGTGTGTATTTTCCGTGTTCATTGGGCTGCCTGGGTTTAGATGCGCAGGAATATCTTGCGCCGATACATCCAATAGAGCAGCAGCCACATGACGAGTAATACCAACCCACCGTGAACCAGTCGTCCGTAAGCCGCGCCGAAAAGATTGAATGCGTTTGCGCCAAGATGGATTTCGAGGCTGCTGCCGATGAAACCGTCGAACAAATGCGCCATGCAATACGCCGCGATGGAGTTCATGCCGATCACCACCAGAGGAAATGCCCAGCGCTGCCGGCCCCAAAGGTCAATCAGCAAGTAGAAGCCCGCCAGCAGCAGAAAACACCAGCCCCCGCTGTAAAGCACCCAGCTTGGCGTCCAGATGCGCTTGACGACGGGGCAAATTCCCAGCCAGCCCAATGCCGCGCCCGCCGCCAGCCCGATGAGGCCGGCGGCGGCCAGCCATTTCACCTTGGCCCACGGCGCGCGTTGACTGCGCAGCACGCCTCCGGCGATCAACCCCAGGATCATAGTGCCCAGCGTCGGGATGAAGCTCAGCGTGGCATACCCGCCGCCGTTGAACGCGAAGGGCTTCTCCCGCGGGAACAGGTTGAGAAACCAGGTGTCGAACGCCCACGCGGCATTGCTGTTCTTATTCCAGTGCGCCGCAAAGCCGGTCATCAGGTGCGACCAGGTATTTGACTCACCCACTTTGCCGTAGTCAAAGCCGACGCCTGGCAACGGATAGAGCGCAAACGCCGCCCAGTAGCCGGCCAGAATCAGTCCCAGCGCGGCCCACTGCTCGCGCACGGGCCGGAAGCCGAGCAGGAACAGCGCGACATAACCCAGCCCGATCTGGCTGAGCGTGTCCTCGAATGTCCAGGTGGTTTGATGTCGGCCGATGGACCGCAGAAAGACACCCAGCAGGATAAGCACCAGCGCGCGCCACGCGGCGTGGAGGGTCATCCGCGTGCGGGACTGTCCCCGCGCCGTCCGGCTCGCCAGCGAGAACGGCAAGGCCACGCCGACGAGAAACGAAAACGACGGCTGAATCAGGTCGTGGAGGGAACACCCGATCCATGCGACGTGGCTTTGGTGGTGAGCGAGGAACCGCCAGAAGGGGTTCTCAGGCATGGCCCTTGCCACCCGCGAGAGGGACAACACCTCGGCCATCATCAGGAACATCACCAGACCGCGGTAGGTATCCATTGAAGTCAGGCGCGGCGGGGCAGAGGAGACTGCGGCCGGTGGGGATGGCTTTTCGGTTTCCAATGTCAGCGTTGTCATTGCTCTTGTTATTAGAAATAACAGCCGATGGCCGAAACTCAATTCGGAAAAGTAGGGCAGGCGTCCCGCCTGGCTTCAGGGTCTGGCACCTTCAGGCTCTGCGGGGCAGGCGGGACGCCCTGTACGACCGGTCGTAGTTGTCGCGAAGCGCCGTCTCGCACCTTCAAGCTCTGCGGGGCAGGCGGGACGCCTGCCCTACTTTGCGAAACCGCTGAAATTGGTAATTGTTTCGAGCTTCGGATTTCGGTATTCGCATCAGGTGATGTTGAGAGCCGGAAAGGGCTCTTGCAGGCAGGACTCAAAAGTATGAACACCGAAACACATTTGAATCGGCGAGAATTCTTCAAGCTTGGCGCGAGCGCAGCGACACTAAGCCTCGCTGGTTGTTCTATCGCGAAGGTTTGGGTGTCCAAGCCAGCCAGGTCGAAACCAGTCCCGTTGTCCGGCGGTGAGACCTTCAACTACATCCTCGGCACGCAAACGATTGGCGCCACCTACCAGTTTACCCAGGAGAGTGTGCTTGTGGAGACCGCTCAGGCCATCCTCGACATGGGCTCCAACCTGCTCAAATTCACGATGGGCCGGGGATACGAGCGCATCATGCTCAAGCCTTCCCACACCGCCTACCCGGACACAATGCAATATCTGCTGAACCAGGGCAGCGACGCCCGAGTCACGCCGCGCATCCAGTTCCCCGGCGCCGCGACCGAACCTCCGCCGGCGGATCCCCGAATCCAGACGCTGACAGACCTTGCCTGGATGGAACCTTCCTATCGAAAAGTTTTCGCGATGCCGTTCGCTTATTACTTTATCTGGACCTACGCCTTCACGCCGCGCTGGTGGCAGAAGGGATTCCCCGCCGAAGACCAGGCGAAGGAGTACGACGAGATTTACGCCTTCACGGCGCACCTGCTCAGGACTTACAGCGGCACCGGCAAGACGTTCTACCTCGGACACTGGGAAGGTGATTGGCACTTGCGCCCGGACTTGAACACGAAGACGGATGATGGCGTGACTCCGGAGTCTCTGCAGGGCATGACTGATTGGCTCAATACGCGGCAAAAGGCCGTGGATGAGGCCAGACGCAACACGCCTCACCACGCGGTGCATGTCTATCACTATACCGAGGTTAATCATGTCACGGCGGTCTCGATGGATGGGCGCCCGAGCGTCACCAACAGTGTCCTGCCGAAGACCAATGTCGATTACGTTTCATATTCCACCTACGATTCGCTGGGCGACATCCCGAACCAGATCTCCAAGGCGCTGGATTACATCGAAGCGAAGCTCCCGCCCAAGCCCGCCATCGCCGGCAAACGAGTGTTCATCGGTGAATATGGCTTCGCCGCGCACACCTTCCCGGAGCTCGAGCGCGACCGCCGCTCGCGCCAGGTCATGCGCATCGGTTTGGAATGGGGCTGCCCGTTTGTCCTCTGCTGGCAAATGTACAACAACGAGTTCAGCAACGGCGTCGAGAATGGCTACTGGCTCATCGATAACCATGAGGTCAAACAGCCCCTGTGGCATACGCTCGCGGAGTTCTATCGCGAAGCCCGGCGTTACGTGGCTGATTGCCAACTCCAGTCCGGACGCCTGCCGACAGAAGAGCAGTTTCGCCGCTTCGGGGTGAAGGCCCTTTTTCCCTGACACGACCCGTTTCGTGTTCTACCGTCGGTCCAAGATGACCATACCACCGCTGATCCTGGTTTCGCCGAATATCGAAAAAAAGGGAGATGAGTTCGGCGACCTCTCGATCAGCCTCTCGGAGACTTACCAGCAGGTGCTCATGGGCACGGGGGCGATTCCCATCGCTCTGCCCGCCAGCGTGTCGCGGGAATTGATCGCCGAATGTGTGCGCCGCTGCGACGGCGTCTTGCTCACCGGCGGTGAAGATGTGGACCCCCGTCTTTACACCAGGAAATTATCCCCGCGGCTGCTTCGCACGGTGACGGTAACGCCAGATGGCGGCGAGCGCGATCTGCGCGAACTGATGCTGATTGACGAAGCTTTCCAGCAGCGTAAGCCATTATTGGCGATTTGCCGCGGGCACCAAGTCCTGAACGTGGCGCTGGGCGGCACCCTCCTGCCGGACATTCGCACCCAAATTCCTGAGGCCATCAACCACCGGCGGATGGACCTGCGCAGCGAGATTGTCCACAAAGTCCGGTTGACAGAAGCGGGCGTACTGGCGAAGATAACAGGGAGACAGTCTCTGGGCGTGAACAGCACGCACCATCAGGCCGTCGGGCGAGTCGCCGCGCCTTTGCAAGTCATTGCTCGAAGCGATGACGGCGTCATAGAGAGTATGCAGTTGAAACCTAACCTGGCCCCTATGTTGCCGTTCCTGTTGAGCGTGCAGTTCCACCCGGAGCGGCTTGCAAACCGTTATGCGGAACATCGGGCCATATTTGTTGCATTCACGCATGCCTGTGTGGTGCATCGAGAAAAGATACTATGAAGGGCAAAGTCCTCATTGTTGATGACGAACCGAAATACCGCGAGGTGCTCACCGGATGGCTCTCCGGCGACTATCATGTCACCGAGGCTGAGAGCGGCGCGGCGCTGCAAAAGGCGTTGGCGCAGGAACAGCCGGACGTAGTCCTCCTGGACGTTAAACTGGGCGACGCCGACGGACTGGAATTGTTGCCATCCATCAAGAAACGCTGGCCGGAAACCGAAGTCATCGTTCTCACCGGGGCGCCGAAAGACGATGTGGAAGCGGTTTCCTGGGCGGTCGAGGCCACCAAACGAGGCGCGTTTAACTTCATTCGCCGATCAGGTGAACGGTTCGACGGCGCAAAGTTCCTGGCGGACGTTGCCAACGCTATGGGGCGTCGCCAGCAAACTGAAGAAACCAGTTTGCTGCGGCGCGCGCTCGAAACCATGAGCGGCACTGCGTCACCGATATTCCAGAGCGTCTCCATGCGCGAGGTCGTCCGCACCGTCGAACGCAT
>JBAXTC010000322.1:0-8107 GCA_037130375.1 Verrucomicrobiota bacterium
TCCGCGCTCCAATTACCCAGGGTGGTGGTTTTGGAAAAATCTGAGATGCGCACCCTTCGCGCAAGAGGGCGAGAATACCCTTGAGAATAGCACGATAGATAATACATTTTGGATATGACAAGCACGCTGCAGGCTGTGACTGTGAAAATACCGCTATCCGACCTGAGACGCATCCCGGAGACCAATCGGAGTGAATTCATCCGTTCAGCCGTTTCCGAGAAGTTGGCGCGCCAGCCGGCTTCCGAATGGAAGCCTAAGACGGCAACGGGGAGAAAGCTTCTGGCTCTGCGCGACAAGTTCATCCGATCTGGCGGCGAGCTTCTGGACGGCGAAGGCATTGCTAATGAACTGAAGCAAAGGCGCGGAGGAATTCATCACTTCCGAGAGACCTGGAAAGCCGATGTTCAGCGTTCCCAGGATAAAGGTGATCTCGTTCCACTCTGTGCTAAGGAATAGCCGTGTTTGATGACAGCAATCTGATTGCACCGCCGGGCCAGGCCATCGTGATTCACGGGGCGCGGGAGCACAACTTAAAGAACCTCTCGCTTATCCTTCCGCGCGGCCAGTTCGTGGTGGTCACCGGTGTGAGCGGCTCGGGCAAAAGCACGCTGGCGTTTGACCTGCTGTTTGCGGAGGGGCAGCGGCGCTTTCTGGACTCGATGAATCTCTATGCCCGGCAGTTCGTGGAGCAATTATCCCGTCCGGACGTGGACCTGATCACGGGCCTCCCGCCGACGGTCAGCATCGAGCAGCGCACCAGCCGAGGCGGGGGCAAGAGCACCGTGGCCACCGTCACGGAAATTTATCATTTCATGCGGCTGCTCTTCGCCCGGCTGGGAACGCAGTTTTGTCCAGACTGCCAGATTCCGGTGGCGGCCCAGACGCGCGACGAACTCGGCCGGCGATTGCGCCATGAGCTTGGCCGGCGCGGCGACCTGCTGCTGCTGGCGCCTGTGGTAAAGAACCGGAAGGGCTTTCACACCGACGTCGCCGAATGGGCCGCCAATCACGGTTACGCGGAAGTTCGGGCCGACGGGAAGCTCCTGTCCACCACTGGTCGGCTGCGCCTGGATCGGTTTCGTGAGCATGATGTGGAAATCGTCGTGGGGCTTCTGGCGGCCAAACCAGGGCCTCGAGGGGCGGAGGAGCGTGGTGGGCTCCACCACTCCATCACTCCACCACTCCATCACTCCAAACCGGGGCCTCGAGGGACGGAGGAGCTTGGTGGGGAGAGGCCGTCCCAAAAGCCAGCCCCGGGAGGTCGAACGTCCCCGCGATCCCCATCCGCTGATGATGCCCGGACTCGCGAGGGCGCTCGCCCTCCCCATCTGGAGGCGCAGCAACTCATTGACGAAACGCTAAAGCTGGGTCACGGAACGTTGTTCGCCCTGGATAAGCACAGTCGCCTTACCGTACATTCCACAGAACGTTCGTGTCCCAAGTGCAACCGTTCGTATGAGGCGCTTGACCCCAAGAACTTTAGCTACAATTCGCCGCAAGGCTGGTGCGCGCGGTGCCGCGGGTTTGGCGAACTGTTCTATTTGCCGGATGTGGACCGTGGGACCCGCGCGGATGCGATCGAAGAATCATGGTACGGATGGCAGGAAGGAGAGCGGGAGGTTTGTCCCGATTGTGGGGGAGCGAGGTTGAACCCGCTGGCGCGGGCGGTGCGACTGCAGGCTTCTGATTTCCAATTGCCGGTTGCCAAATTGCTGAGCGCCCCGACCATTGACGGGTTCTCTCAAATGTCGGTTGAGGCCGCCAGCAGCCTGTTCCACAGAATCAAGTTAAAGGGCCGCGCCGCCGCCATCGCGCGCGACATTCTGCCGGAGATTCGGGAGCGGCTAAAGTTCCTTTGCGAAGTTGGCCTCGGCTACCTGCAGCTTGGCCGGGGCGTTCCCACTCTATCCGGCGGCGAGAGCCAGCGCATTCGGCTGGCGGCGCAGCTCGGCTCGAACCTGAGCGGAGTGCTTTATATCCTCGATGAGCCGACGATCGGTCTTCATGCGCGCGACAACGAGCAGTTGCTGACGGCACTCGAGAAGCTCAAAGCCCGCGGCAACTCCGTCCTGGTGGTCGAACACGACGAAGCGACAATGCGCCGGGCTGACTACATCGTTGACCTTGGCCCCGGGCCGGGTGTGCATGGGGGCGAAGTTGTCGCCGCCGGCACACTCGCCGAGTTGCTGCGCCACCCGAAATCGATTACCGGCCAATGGCTGCGGGCGCGCAGAACCTACCCGACGCGCGGGAGCCGCCGATCGGTTGTTGCTACAGCAGCCAGCAGAGCGAAACCGAGTTTGAAGTCAGAGGTCAGAGGTCAGAGATCAGGAGCCAGATTTCAGAAGTCAGAACGTCACCAAAAGGAAATGGCTTCGGCTGCCACACGAGGAGCGAACGAACATGCCTGGCTCACGTTGAAACGTGCCAGCAAGAACAATCTCAAGAACCTGACCGTTTCCTTCCCGCTAGGCCGCCTCGTGCTGGTGACCGGTGTCAGCGGTTCCGGCAAGAGCAGCTTGATCCGCGAATGCCTCCTGCCCGCCCTCAAATCACGCATCACGCATCACGCATCACGCATCCCCCCTCACCCCTCACCCCTCACCGGTTTCGACTCGATCCAATCCGTTTACGAAGTGGACCAATCCCCCATTGGCCGCACTCCACGTTCCATTCCTGCCACTTACGTGGGGTTTCTCGACGACATCCGGCAGTTGTTCGCGCAGGTTCCGGAAGCGCGGCTGCGGGGGTATTCGCCCAGCCGGTTCTCGTTCAACAGCGCCCAGGGCCGCTGCCCGCAGTGCGAAGGGGCCGGGACGATCAAGTTGGAAATGAACTTTCTGCCGCCCGCGTTTGTGCGCTGTGAGGTCTGCGGCGGCACGCGGTATGATCGCGAGACTCTCGACATTGAATACCACGGCAAGAACATTGCGCAGGTGCTGGAGTTCTCGGTCGAAGAAGCGCTCGATTTCTTCGTCAGTCTGCCAAGGATCAAGCGCGCGTTGCAGGCGCTCTGCGATACCGGGCTCGGCTATCTCAAGCTTGGCCAGACCAGCCCGACGCTCAGCGGAGGCGAGGCGCAGCGCATCAAGCTGGTCAGCCACCTGCTGTCCGGATTAAAGGAGCCGGACCTGCTCGATCGCCTGCCCAAACGCAACCTGTTTATCCTGGAAGAACCGACCATTGGCCTGCACATGGCGGATGTGCATCGACTGGTTGAAGTGCTTCAGCGGCTGGTCGATGCCGGTCATTCGGTTATTGTCATCGAACACAACCTGGATATCATTGCAGAGGCCGATTGGGTGATCGACCTTGGCCCCGAGGGCGGGGAGGGCGGCGGGCGCATCGTGGCGGAAGGGCCGCCCGAGAGAGTTGCGCGCAACAAACACTCGCACACCGGCCGCTTTCTGCGCAGCCTTCTGGCTTGCGCATGATTTTGTGACTTGCTTAGGACATGAATCAAACTGGCAGACAATTTGAAGGATTGCTCTCACGCTACTTTGAGCGTTTGCTCGCAGACGTTCCCACGTTCGCGACTGCGTCCGCGGGTTTGCGTTCGGGCGAAGGCAAACTCGGGCGCGCGACAGTCGAGTTTCACAAGGGGCGGGAGCGTCAACGACAGTTGGCGCTGCGCGCGCTGGACCAGATCTCACCCCGAGAGCTGCTGGCCGAGCAGCAGCTTGACCGGCTGGCGCTGAGCAGCCAGTTGCTGCTGGAATGTGAGGATTACGCCCGGGGCCGCCACACCCTTGAACCTGCCGCGCCGGACCAGTTGCTCAACATTCTGCTGCACGAACTGCAGCGCGGTGATGACGAGCCGCAGCGGGCGGCAGGCAACCTGCGATTGCTCCTGAAGCAAGCCCCGGACTTCCTGGGTGAAGCGGCAGCGGTGATTGCGAAACCGGAACGTGTCTGGCTGCGGGTGATGGAGCAAACGGTGGCAGGCGGCGAGACGCTGTTGCAAGGGGCTCAAGCATTCCTCGAAAAGGCGGGGGCGCAGCCGAACGATGGCAATTTGATTGGGACAACGCAAAAGGCGCTGCAGAAATACCGCGACGGCACGAAAGAGCGCGCGCTGGCTCCAGCCGGCTCGTTCGCCATTGGAACGGTGGCGCTGCAACGGCGCGTGCGCGACCAACTCGGGCTTGATTACACACTCGGCCAGGTGGAAACGCTCGCTCTAGGCGAGGTGGAGCGGGTGGGGAAACTTCTCGAGGCGGCCTGCCGCCGGCTGGGAGGCAATCGGTCTGCGGATAAGATCATTGCGGAAGCGCGCGCGCAATGGCGGCCTGGGATGCCGCTCCTCGATCTTTACCGGCAAGAAACACGGCGGATCGCCGACGGATTCCGCCGGGCACGGGCAGTGTCGTTTCCAAAGGGCGATGAATTGCAGGTCAAACCAGTGCCGGAATTTCTGCGCGCGGTAATTCCAACGGCGGCATACACCCAGCCGGGGGCGTTTGAACGGCGGCAACGGGGTATTTTCTGGGTCAACGACCTGAGCGCGGCGAAGACCTCCCAGACAGGGAAGTTGGCGGAGCTGCAGCAGCATTTTGGGATTCCCCTGACGTGCGCGCATGAGGCGTATCCGGGCCATCACTTGCAGTTCGTTACGGCAAACCGGCATCCGCGGAAATGGCGGCGGCTATTCGCTCACGCGGTTTTTTATGAAGGCTGGACGCTGTGGTGCGAGCAGATGCTGGCCGATTTGAGGATTGACCGGTCGCCGTGGTTGCAGGTGCAGCAACTGCACGACGCGCTGTGGCGCTGCCATCGCATCCTGGTGGATCTCCGGCTGCAGACCGGCAGGTACAGTTACGAGCAGGGCGTGCGGCATCTGCAACGGCACCTCGGGTTCACCCGCGCACGAGCGGAAGCGGATGTGAACTGGTATACCGCCCAACCGGCCGTGCCGATGAGCTACTGGCTTGGCCGGCTGGAAAATGAACGGCTGCGGCAGCGGCTGATGACAGGTCGCGGCTGGGCCTTGCAGAAGTTCAACGATTGGCTGCTGAGCTTCGGAACGATTCCGCAGGCGTGGATCGAGAAATACGGGTTGGGGTAGCGGCGACAGGGATGACTGATCATTGACAAGTTACGGGGCGTGAATTAGCATTTTCTCTGTGCAAAATGCTGATTTAACCATTACGGAACTGGCGGCGTCGGTCCCCAAGGCTGTCAGGGAAGCCGAAGCGATGGGGGTAAGAGGTATTACTAGAAACGGCAAGGCGGTCGCATTCCTGGTGTCGCGGGACGTGATGGAGAGCATACTGGAGACGATGGAATTGCAAAAGAACTCGAACCTGATGAGACTGGTCAAAGCGGATAAGCAGGGCAAAGTAGCTTTCACTAAGGTATCTTCCGAGTATGGATCTACTGCCGTTTGCCAATTTGCCTGCGCATAAACCTCGCCGGTTTGTGCCGCTGAGGATCGACCTTGGAGATTGGGAGCAGATTGCTCCCCTGTTTGAGCAACTCGAAACCCGGGCGGCGGGGTGCGCCGACGCCGCTGGTCTCGAAAGCTGGTTGCTGGATTGGAGCGAACTGAGCGCGGCGCTGGACGAGGAATCGTCCAAGCGCTACATCGCCATGACCTGCCACACGGATAATGCCGAGGCCGAGAGTGCCTACCTGCACTTCGTCGAAAAGGTCGAGCCGCAAATCAAGCCGCGCCAATTCAAGCTGGCGCAGGTCCATGTCAACCATCCGGTGCGCGAGAAGCTCCTGCGGGACCGCTTCCAGGTCTTCGATCGGGACACCAAGGTTCACGTCGAGCTGTTCCGTCTGGAAAACGTTCCCCTCGAAACGGAGGAGTCCAAGCTCGGCCAGGAGTATCAAAAACTCAGCGGCTCATTAACGGTCCAATTCCGGGGGGAGGAAAAGACACTGGTTCAGATGGGTCGCTATCTCGAGGAGCCGGACCGCCCGCTGCGGCAGGAAGCTTGGGAATTGGTCGCGAACCGGCGTCTGCACGAAGCTGAGAGGTTCGAGGAGATATTCGATCAGCTTCTGAAGTTACGCGAGCAAATCGCCAGGAACGCCGGGTTCGAGAATTACCGTGATTTCGCCTTTCGCAAACTAGGCCGGTTCGACTATACGCCTGCGGCCTGCGCGGAGTTTCACACTGCCGTAGAGGCCGAAATCATGCCGATTGTGCGCGAGCTGCAGGCTCAACGGCAGCAGCAGCTCGATGTGGAAACCGTGCGGCCCTGGGATTTGGCAGTGGACCCCTTGAACCGGGCGGCGTTGCGGCCGTTTGAAGCGGTGGAGCAAATGGTCTCGCGCGCGCAGGCGATTTTTGACGATCTGGACGGAGATTTGGCGAAGGGCTACCAACAGATGCGGAGCCTCCATTTGCTGGACCTGGCCAACCGCAAGGGCAAAGCGCCTGGGGGCTATCAAGCGACGCTGGCCGAAGCGCGGGTGCCGTTCATTTTTATGAATGCGGTGGGCGTGCAGCGCGACGTGGAAACGATGCTGCACGAAGCCGGCCACGCCTTTCACGCGCTGGCGGCGCGCGAGGAGGATTTGTATGCGTATCGCAGCGCGCCGATTGAGTTCTGCGAGGTGGCTTCGATGAGCATGGAGCTGCTGGGAAACGAGTTCATCGAGCACTTCTACGCCGCTCGGGAGGCCAATCGCGCACGTCGGACCCACATGGAAGGGATCGTGAACATTTTCCCGTGGATTGCGACGGTGGATGCGTTTCAGCATTGGATTTACACACACCCCGGACACGCGCGCGCCGAGCGAACAGCCGCCTGGCTGGGACTGATGGACCGGTTCGGAGGCGATGTGGACTGGAAAGGGCATGAGGCGGCACGGGCCAACCTCTGGCACCGCCAGTTGCATATCTTCACTCATCCATTTTATTACATCGAATACGGCATAGCCCAACTCGGCGCGCTGCAGGTCTGGGCGAACTCGAAGCGCAACAAACCGGCAGCGCTCAATGATTACAAACAGGCACTCAGGCTGGGCGGATCACGGCCGTTACCGGAGTTGTTCGAGGCGGCTGGCTGCAAGTTCGAGTTTAGCCGCCACACGATGGCGCCGTTGATGCAACTGGTGCGGGACGAACTTGCCAAGCTGAGCGGCGAGGAAAGTTAACGTTTTAGAAGGTCAATCTGTTGAATGGTTGGAACGTTACCATGTAGAAGGAGCGGACGGCGATGAAGGTTTTTGTCACGGGAGCTTCAGGGTTCGTCGGGCAGGAGGTTGTTCGGCAGCTTCATGAGGCTGATTATTCAATCCGCATTCTTGCCCGCAACCCGAATTCGCGGTGCGTGCAGGTGACAATGTCACGCTATAGGGTTGAAGTCCACCCGGGGGACATTCTGGACGCGGCTTCGTTGGCAGGAGCACTGACAGGGGTTGGGGCCGTGGTTCATCTCGTGGGCATTATCAGCGAGTGTGGTCGCAGCACATTCAAAAGCGTTCATATCCGCGGCACCCAGGAGATTGTAACGGCGGCGCAAAAGGCAGGGGTCAGACGTTTTGTCCAGATGAGCGCCCTCGGCACCCGGCCCAACGCCGCCTCGCGTTATCACCAGTCCAAGTGGGCCGCAGAGGAGTTGGTTCGGAAGAGCGGACTCGAGTTCACTATTTTCCGGCCCTCGCTCATCTACGGACCACAGGATGAATTCGTGAATCTGTTTGCAAAGATCATCCGCCTCTCGCCCGTAGTGCCGTTGATGGGCAGCCCGCGCGCACAATTTCAACCGATTTCGGTGGAAGCAGTGGCCGAGGCTGTTGCAAAATCGCTTGGTGAACCGAGGAGCATCGGCCACACCTACGACTTGTGCGGCCCAGAATCGTTGACACTTTCAGAAATAGTGAGCGCCATTGAGGATGTTTTGCAGCGGAAACGATGGAAACTGCGGGTGCCGTCCTGGCTCGCCCGCTGCCAGGCGACATCCCTCGAATTACTTTATCCGCACCTGTTGCGGAGAGCGCCTCCGCTCAACCGTGATCAACTCGTCATGTTGCAGGAAGGCAACCTTGGGGATGCGCGGCCGGCGAATGAGTTGTTTGGGTTGAGGTCGGTTTCGTTTCGGGAAGGAATTGCGCGATACTTGGGGACTGATGCGTGATGCGTGATGCGTGA
>JBAXTC010000323.1:0-8106 GCA_037130375.1 Verrucomicrobiota bacterium
AGGAAAAGTGCGCCGACTGCCGTCGGCGGCTACGATTTTGCAGGTTCTTGAAACCGCCCTGGAATTTCTGTGGCTTGACAGTTTGGCAATTGCGGGGAAGGGTAAGCATCAAGCAGACTCGAAGCCGTTGCCCGCGGGACCAATGCGGCGCGTGGGTCGGTTTCGGGCGCATCCATGGAAGAATAATAGATGAGAAAGAAAATTCAGGATGAGTTCACGTACCTGCCCATTTCACGGCAGCGGAAGTATCAGTTGCGCATGAAGCGCGACAAGCGCTGCACGGAATGCGGAGAAGCGATCGTGAAGGGTTCACGGTGCCTCCAACACCTGGTTAAAGCGCGTGAGCGGCAACGGAAGAAGCACGGCCTCAAGCGCCGCTACCGCAACACGTTGAGCTATAAATTGGAAAGAGCCGCGTGAGGCTCGCTCAATCTCGCCCGCTCGGACTCAAGTGACCCGACCGGGCGGGAAAGCAATAAGAGCCCGCAGGGACAACGCTTGACGCTGTCCCTATATCGGACCTACAGTTTTGGGTGCGGATTGTACTTCGAGCTTTGCGGTGGCCAAGAGGACTGTCTCGTTCTACAATTGCCGGAAATCTGAATGGTAACAACTCGTTTTCTAGCAACCGCGGTGCTGGTGCCGCTCTTTGGCTTACGCCGGACGTCGAACTTCAGAGACTGCATATTCTGCGGTCTGCGGTTTCCATGAACCACCCCGGCTAACGTGCTTTTTCATACCTGGCCATTCCTCGTCTTCCTGCTGGTCGTCCTGCCGGTATTCTTCGCCCTGCGCAAGACCCGGCTATGGCTTCCATGGCTTACGGTGGCTTCCTACTTCTTCTACGGCTGGTGGAATCCCTACTATTTGTTCCTGGTCCTCTATTCCACCGTGCTCGACTTTGGCATGGTCGCTCTGATGGACCATTGTCCGGGCGGAGACCAAAAGGTGGATATTCTGGCGCGCCTGACACGGCTGCAATTTAATGACCGGTTATTGAAAGCCGCCTTCCTCGGCTCTGCGTCGGCGGGCGTCGGAATTCTCGCCTTGGCGGTCGCGGGGCCGGGCACGCTGCGGCCTGCGATGGCCGGGTTCGGTTTAATCGTGTTGCTCATGGGGTTGGGGGCGCTCTACAGCAGCCGCCGAATCTGGCTGGTGATCAGCCTGGTTAACAATCTGGCGTTGCTGCTGTTTTTTAAATACGCCCGCTTCGCCGTGGAGAACCTCAACACCCTTTCGTCGTGGCTTCACGTCCCGTTAAAACTGTCCGACCCTTCGATGCTCATGCCGTTCGGCTTTCAGTATTTGCTCCCGGTCGGCATCTCCTTTTTCACCTTCCAATCGCTAAGCTATACCATCGACTTCTACTTCGGGAGGGTGCATCGCGAGCGGAACTTCCTCCGCTTCGCAACCTTCGTCTGTTTCTTCCCCCAACTGATGGCCGGCCCGATTGAGCGGGCGCGGCATCTGCTGCCGCAGTTTTATCAATTCCCGCCGATTCGCCTTCAAAACTTTACCGACGGCGCTTCGCTGTTCCTCGTCGGCTTGTTCAAAAAGCTTGCGCTGGCCAACTACCTCGCGTTTTACGTCGAGCGGATTTACGACAACCCGAAGGCCTTTGGCGCGCCGTCACTTCTGCTGGCGACGGTTGCCTTTGGCTGGCAGATATTCTTCGACTTCAGCGGCTACACAGACATGGCGCGCGGTGTCGCAAAGCTCATGGGCTTCAACCTGATCCTGAACTTCAACAATCCCTACCTTGCCACCGGCCTGGGCGAATTCTGGTCGCGCTGGCACATCAGCCTTTCCAGTTGGTTTCGCGACTACGTGTATATCCCGCTGGGCGGGAACCGGGGAGGGGCCCTTATCACGTACCGGAATCTCTTTATCACCTTTTTGATTTCCGGCGTCTGGCACGGCGCATCCTGGACCTTTGCCATTTGGGGCGGCCTGCACGGACTCGGCGTGCTGGTCACCCGCGAATTGGAGCGGGCGCGCTTTTACCGCGAGCGGGTGCCAAAGATGGTTAAACAGGCCGGGGTGTTTCTCTTCGTTTCCTTCACCTGGATTTTCTTCCGGGCCGACTCGCTCAATGACGCGATGCTGATCGTCCAGCGCATCTTCACGGCGGCATGGCAGAATCCACAGATTCCGGCGCTGATGCTCCTGCTGGTAGCTGTGGTGTGGTTGTACCAGTTCTTGTACGAGTCGAAACTCCGCTCTCTCCTTCAGATGGGCTTTGTCCGTGTGAGCGTAGCAGTGTTCATCGTGCTCTACCTTTGTCTTTGCTCGTCGGGAGGCGGCACGTTCATCTATTTCCAATTCTGACATGCCCCGCAACCCTTCACCCAACCCTCAGCCCGGCCCGCAGCCCGCTCTGCCGGAAATCCCCTTCGGCGTGAACGAAGTGCGGCTCAGCGGCCGGCAATGGCTCGCGGCCATTGTTGTTATCAGCTTGGTCGTATTGCTGACACCACGGCTCTGGCAGCACATCGAAAGGGTGGATACCGGGCCCGACTACCGAGTTCCCTACCAGCTCAGCAAAGACTATTGGTTCTATGGCCGGTGGCTGGGCGAGGCGGCCGCACCCGGCAAAGTCGTCATCCTCGGCGATTCGGTGGTCTGGGGTGAATACGTTTTGCCAGACGGCACGCTCTCGCATTACCTGAATCACGAAGCGGGAGTCCCAGACCGGTTTATCAACGGCGGCGTCAACGGCCTGTTCCCGCTCGCACAGGATGGGTTGCTGCACTACTACACCAAAGCGCCGAGCCACCGGAAAGTGATCGTGCAATGCAACGTTCTGTGGATGACCAGTCCCAAGGCGGACCTGAGCACGCCCAAGGAAGAGCAGTTCAACCATGCCCGGCTTGTGCCGCAGTTCTTTCCACGCATTCCCTGTTACCGCGCGGACGCCAATGGACGGTTGAGCGCCGTCGTCGAGCGCCAGGTCAGCTTCATTGCCTGGGTCGGGCATTTGCAAAACGCCTATTTTGGCCAACATAGCATCCCAAACTGGACGCTCGAAGATGACGGCGCCAATCCGCCCCGTTATCCGAACGCATGGGAAAATCCTCTTTCGCAGATTACCCTGAGTGTTCCGGCAGGTCCCCGAAACGATCCGCAACGCGGTCCAGACAGTCCCCGGCACAAGCCCTGGTTCCAAGAAGGCGACTCACGCGAGCGGCAGCCCGCCACGCGGCGCCCGGCCGACAATGCGCCGGGCACGACCCGTTTTGAGTGGGTTGAGATGGACTCCTCCCTCCAATGGCAAGCCTTCCAGCGCGTGCTGGCGAGGCTGCGCGATCGAGGCGATGACGTGCTGGTGGTTCTCGGGCCTTTCAATGAACACATCATGGCGGAGGAGAATCGGCCCGCTTATCGCAAACTGCGCGACGGCATCGCGTCCTGGCTGAAGCAAAACCAGGTTCCGCATGTTGTGCCCGAGATCTTGCCCAGCGCGCTTTACGCCGACGCGAGCCACCCACTGACCGAAGGCTATCAGTTGCTGGCAAAGCGGCTCTATGCCGCCGATGCCTTCACGAGCTGGTTGCAGCGATGATTCTGCGTCGGGAAGGACTTCTTATTGAGGCTGAGTCAGGAGATTACATCTCACCGGCAAGCCTGGGTGTTGTCGGGGGCACACGGCGGTTCCTGGCGCCCATCTCGTAGGCATAGCCGATCTCGATCAGGAGACCTTCCGCCCAGGGCCGCGCCAGGAATTCAATTCCCACGGGCACGCCTATCTTTGCGGTCGGTGTGGGTTTTGTGAATCCGCCTGGCACCACGATGGATGGGAATCCCGTCACAGAGCCGAGGCTGCCATTGCGCTCGATCTGGGTGGCGCCCACAGGGACAACAGGCCGTTTCTGATGCACGAAGCAGAGCGCGTCAAGCTCGTTTCCCGCCAGGAGCGCCATGACGAGGTTCTGGAGTTTTATCCGCGCCACCAGGCGGGCGTCATACTTCGCGTCGTGGGTCAGGGCCTCAGCGTCCTTGAGGTTTTTCTCGATGCTGGGCGAGTATTTGCCGGAGGCGATGATTTCGGCCAGGGTCTTGACCGGCGTATGGTTCTTCGGGTCGCCGAGGTACGAGTTCAGGTCCGGCTTGAGCTCATAGAGGTGGACGCTGATGTCGTTGGCGATCTTGCCCGAATCAATGTCCGGCGTGTCGAGCTCGATCATGGTGGCCCCGAGCTTCTTGCAGTCCTGGATCGCCTTATTGGCTACGGCATTGACTTCCTGATGGATGGCGTCCTTGCCGAAGAAGCTTCGGAGGATGCCTATGCGCTTTCCCGTCAGCCCATCTTTTTTCAGGTATTTGGTGTAGTCCTTCTGGAGGTTCCCCACGCTCCAGGCGGTCGCGACATCGCCGGGGTCAAACCCGGTGAGGACGTTGAGCAGCTTGGTTGCGTCCGTGACGGTCCTTGCCATAGGACCGGTGGTGTCCTGGGTGAACGAGTAGGGGATGATCCCGTAGCGGCTCACCAGCCCCAGCGTCGGGCGGATCCCGACGATGCTGTTGGCCGACGCGGGGGAGCGGATCGAGTTCACGGTATCAGTGCCGATGCCGAGAAGGGCGAAATTGGCTGCCAGGCCTGCGCCGGTGCCGCCGCTCGAACCGCCGGGAGTCCGGGTGAGGTCATAGGGGTTCAGGGTCTGGCCCAGGATGGAGCTCACCGACTCGCCCCACACAGCAAACTCGTGCAGGTTGACCTTCGCGATGATGACGGCCCCCGCATCGCGCAGTTGCCTGGTGATGGTGGCATCGTATGGGGGGGTGTAGCCCTTGAGGCTCAGTGAACCGCCGGTCGTGGGCATGTCCTTCGTGTTCACATTGTCTTTGAGAAGAACGGGAATGCCGTGAAGCGATCCCACGGGGCCGGACTGCTTGAATTTAGCATCCAGCGTAGCGGCCTCTTCCCGAGCCCTCGGGTTGAGATAGATGACGATGGCGAGCTTCGGACCCTTCTGGTCATAGGCTTCGATGCGCTTCAGGTACATCTCGACGAGCTGTGTTGCGGTAAGTTCGCCGGACTTGAATGCCTCGTGAACATCGACAATCGTGGCTTCCTCCAGCTTGAACTTCGCCAATGCGGCCGTGGGCCCCGCCACGACGAGAGCAAGAACCAGTGCCGCGGCGATTCTGGGGAACTGCATGCTTCGCATAATAAGGTCCGGGGTATTGGCTTTGATGTGAGTGCTGGCCGAAACTGCCAAAATGTCATCTGTATGTAACTGTAACCAGTCGTGTCACCAGTTTGCCTCAGGAAGGTGATTGACTGCCACCTCCGTGATTTGATATAGTAATCGCATTAGTGACGGTAGTGTTGCATTCCTGCTCGCGCAAACAAGAATGTGCAGAAGGTGAAGCGGTTGCAACCCGGCCGTGAAATGAAAGAAACAATACGCAGCTCCCAAGTTATATGAAAAAGCTATCTGCAACCCTCCTCCTCGCTGTTTTCGGAGCGACCTCCGTGGTCGCCGACACTGTTTACGTCACAGTCATGACCTCCAATTGCGTGTCCACCGCCACCTGCGGCACTGCTGCCAATGGCGATTTGAATCCGCGCTGAGCAGGTTGCTGTCCTCAAGCAGCTTGTCGGCCACCTGCGGCACTGCTGCCAATGGCGATTTGAATCCCCTGGGGATCAACGTTTTCCTGGAGGAAGGTGGCTGGGGCGCCTACACCAGCGCCAAAGCCGGCACTGCTGACAAGGTGATCGTTCCCGGAGCGTTCTACCACAGCAACTCGTTTTCCAATTCCACCCCTGACCTGGGCATTGTGCTTTCACCGGGCCTCGCGATAACGGGCGGCACCTACAAAGTGTATCATGTTTACAGTTCGACGGCGGGCAATGTCAGCACCAACATCATCGTGGGCGTCACCAACGTGTCGGGTTGCACGGTGTCGTGGACGAACACAGACAAGTTCCAGCGCAGTTACGGCCAGCCATCCCCGCAAAGCTGGCAATACTTGGGCAACGTAACCAACAATAACGACACTTCTTTCCCCAGTATCCGGTTCTATTTTGTTGATGGCGTCGTCAGCGCAACCGCGCAACAACGGTTCGTTCTTGAGCAATTCAAATTTGTGTATTACGACCCATGCACCGACGTTTCAGGAGTGACCATCAACGGCCCACTCTCCACCAACTCCAACCAGGTTTTGGTTGGGAATGTGCTGGGCACGGCCAGCAAGGTCACCGTTTGGCAGGACAGCGGCCCGGGGATGGTGCAAATCGGCACACTAACCAGCGGCATCGTCGCCGGCGACAATTACGTTACGGTCACCGGCCTCGTCAAGGGTGCCAAGGTCGCTGCGTCGCAAACGATTAACGGCATAGACGGCTGCAAACCTCAGCCCGGATTCGGGGTTCAGGTGGGCGGCGGCGCCAATCCGCGCCTGCGCCTCACGCTGAGCATCAAGGAGAATCCGACCGCTACCGGTCCAGTCGGCGCCAACGGCGCGACCGGCGCCAACGGCAACATCCACTTTATGCCGTGTACCAGTGTCCTGTCCGGCTCCTGCCCGGGCGACGGCACCGTCACCCTCACCCCCGGCGCCGGTTGGCAGACCGTGACCGTGACCGGAAGGCAGGGTGTTGGCAATTCTGCGGACGCTGCGGGCACTCCCGCAAACTTCGTTGCCAGCGGGTATTTAGCCAATGACAACGTGAGCCTCCAGGTTTATGCTTACAAAACCTTCCCGGCTACGGGCATCATCGTGTATTCAGCGACGGCTGCTCAATCATCGGCTGTCACCAGCAACGATGTATTCGTGGTGAACTGGATTTGGAGCGCCGTGGCAGGCGCAGACGGTTATCGGCTCTTGCGAGATGTGAACAGCGGTGGTTACAGCGAGTACGTGGACGTGGTGGGGATCAATTACAGTGACGCAAACAGCGGATGGACTCCTGGAAGCACGGTGACGCCCACGTTCGGTCAAACCACGCCTTCGATTATGTGGAATCCGACGGCAAATACCCTTCCCAACGGCATCGTGGGCGACTGGGGCATCCTGGAATCCATTGCTCTCGCCAGTGATGACGCGGGGGACAATGGTCCCTTCAAGATTTACATCGATAACCTGGCAAACGGTGCGAATGGCGTCTTCCAGGATTTCGAAGGCTTCGTTGCGGGCACCGCCGCTGGAGCGGTATTCAACCAGCCCAGCTATTCGGGCACGACCAGCGGCAACCTCCTGACCACCCCGAATGATGGGACGATCGTGAACGAGGCAGCGTATGCGGGGACGAAATCGCAGCGCGTCCAGTGGCAGTTCGCCAGCGGTGCGACCAACGAGTGGATGCGGTTCAACACCTATAACACCACGGTCATGCCAAATCCGCTGGTCAATCTGAACGAGCCAATCTCGTTCCGTATCCTCATTGAGCCCGTCGGAGTCACGCCCCTCCCGCCGCCACAGCCGACTCTCTCGGCCAACGTCATTGGCGGCCAAACGGTTCTGAGCTGGACGGGTGCGCACAACCTGCAAACCTCCGTCAACGTCACCGGCACCTATACCAATGCGCCCGGCGTAACCCTCGCCCCATATACGAACAGCTTCCCCGAAGCGCAGAGGTTCTTCCGCCTGGCGAACTAAAAATACTGTCCCAGCTTTGTCAAAACCAGGCGGGGGCGCAGCAGCAATTCTTGGCGGGACGTCAGAACACCGCCAGCTCCGTAGGAGCGGCATGTTTATAGAAACGGACACCCAGACGCTCAGGTTTGAACAGCAGATAACAGAGATGACGGAGAGTTGGCTTGACCGACTTGTCCGCCGGTGAGCCAACCTCATTTTGACGCGGCGTGGGGCAGGTCTCCGACCTGCCAGTCCACGGAGTCTCCGACTCCGTGCAGGGCCAGAGCAGGAGTAAGAGCAGGAGCAAGAGCAAGAGCAAGAGCAGGAGTAAGAGCAGGAGCAAGAGCAGGAGCAAGAGCAGGAGTAAGAGCAGGAGCAAGAGCAGGAGTAAGAGCAGGAGCAAGAGCAGGAGCAAGAGCAGGAGCAAGAGCAAGAGCAAGAGCAAGAGATCTGCCCCACGCTGCTCGCGGGTGTAGGGCAGGTCTCCGACCTGCCAGTCCACGGAGTCTCCGACTCCGTGCA
>JBAXTC010000324.1:0-8085 GCA_037130375.1 Verrucomicrobiota bacterium
CGCTCGGCTTCGAAGCGGGCGATGACCTGCCGGGTGTCCATGCCCAGCTTGATGATCTTGAGCGCCACCTTTCGGCGGACCGGCTCGCTTTGCTCCGCCACCCAGACGGTGCCCATGCCGCCTTCGCCGATTTGCTCCAGCGGCTTGTCATCCGCTGCCGCCCCCCCGCGCTCTTGGTGATCCGAGAAAACTGCCAGGCGACCGCCAAGACTGCCTCCCAAAACTACCTGTTGACGCCTCCGCCAGGTTTGGCACTCGCGGGCTGGACGCCCTTCGACGCGCAGCGGCTGCTCAGCGCCGGGTTGGAATTCGGCGTATCATCCGCGAGGAGGACCCGCCGCGCCCTTACAGCAAGCTGAGCACGTTGGACGCCAAAGAACAGACCACGGTTGCCCAGCATCGCCAGACTGAGCCGACCAAACTCATCCACTTAGTCCGTGGCGATCTTGACTGGATCGTCCTGAAGAGGCTGGAGAAGGACCGGGCGCGTCGATACGAAACTGCTGGATGCGTACGCCGAAGGGGCGGCTTGAGCCTGAAGAATCGGCTGAACAATCGGCTTGAACTCCCGGCCCATCTGGTGATCATGATCCCACCAAATGATGTATCTACTAAAGTTCTCAGTCGTGGCTGCCTGTGCGGCCGTGTTATGTGGTTGCAACCAGCCTGGGGCGGGGGGAACCAGTGCGGTGGTGGCTGATCTGGACGCTGTGGCCAGGGCCATGGGGCGGGACGTGCTCGTTGGAAAAAGGGTCGAACAGGCCACGCAATTGCTCAACACCAAACTGATCGAGGCGGCCAAGAACATGGAGAAGGAACTCAAACAGCAGCAGACTGAACTCGGCGCTTCGGCCACCGAGGAGCAGCGCGCCAAGTTAAAGCAAACGGTTCAGAAGATTCAGGCGAACATCCAGAGCAACAAGGAGATTGCAGAACAGGCCCGCCAGGGGGTTCGCGCCGAGCAGATTCAGCTCTTCCGCAGCGAAGTGAAAGCCATCGCCGCCCGTCTTGCCGCCAAACAGCAGGCGAACCTGGTCATGGTGGCCGGCCAGGATGTCCTCTGGTTTGCGCCCTCGGCGGACATCACCGCGGCCGTTATCGCCGAAATGCGTTCTCAAACGGCTGCTCCGCCAGCCGCAGAAGCTGCAAAGCCTGCCAGCGCAACTCAGACCAATACGGCCCCGGCTGCCCCTCGCCAATCATGATTCTGTTTTTTCATTTGGTTGCGGCTTTGGCGCGCTGTCTCCATTGCGGCCTCTGCGTGAGGTTCAACTATGGAGTGGAAAATAGCTGCGGCTTAGTCCAATTGGATGCTTGACCCTAAACACGCGAAAAACTGCAACCTCGAACCCCTGTCTTTGCTGCGCTCACCGCTTACCTGCCGGGCGAAGCCAAGGTTCCCCTCGGACCTTCATCCTGCCCTTTGTTTTGGCATCGGTTAGAGTGATCGAGAAAAGCTTGCAGGCCAATGAACGGGGGCCAGCCAGGCGCAGCGCATCGCGTCCCTTGACCTCGTGGCCCGGCCAGCCGGCCGCTCAGCCGCGGCGTGGCCAGGAAGTGATTTGTTGGTTGGTGCGGACCTGATCCAAAGTGCGGGGGTAATGGCGGCGTAGTTTTACCTCCCACAGGTTGGCTGCTCCTCCACCGTGAGCTTCGATCGCCTTCTGCCACGGGGAGGCATTGCTGGCGCGGACACCCTCCCCGGCACCCATCACGTTGCCACAGTCATCCGGCGTGGCGCAGTAGCAGGCCTCGGCTCCGGTGTTTCCCGCCGCGGTGCAGGCGGCGCTGCCTTCGGCTGCGTGATCTAGTCCCAGCAAATGGCCCACTTCGTGGATGTGTGCCCGTTGACGATAGATCCGGCCGCCGTGGTCGCCGCGGTCGTATTCAATGTCGCGATTGTCGTAGTCGGCGGAATCCGAGCGGAAAAAGGCTTCGGACGGATGAAGCCGGACGACCGAAATCGTGGTGTGCGCCGTGGCGGCGGAGTCGAGGACGTCCAACTCGAAGCGACACCAGATGTTGGGGCGATAGGTGACCCCCTTGTCCTCAAAATCCAATTCGGCCATTGGGTGGGTTGGCACCAGCCAGAACTTGCCATGCCAAAAGCTCTGCACCTCTCGCTGATAACGCTGAGTCCACTGAGCCCACAAATTCGGAGTCCAACGCACGATCTTGCGCGCCGGCCCGTGCCCGGAACCAGTCCCCGCGGGGTCCGTTCCCCACTCGCGCGCCGTTCCCTCGGCGGCCCCGCCGGCGGGATTGACCTGCCGGAGGAATACCCGCAAGAATATCGTTAATTCGGCATTGTTATAGCGGTCACAGGGGAGCGAGTTAAGCTCGCTGTCCCACCGGTTTGGATTCGAGATAGAGCCAATCATGGTGGTGAACCTAATATCGTCTATTAACAATGTCAAATCGGGCAAGGCGTCGCGCCGAGCCTCGTTATTTGATCGCGAAGGGTTTGCCAGTCAACGATTGAAGCCCGGCCAGGCGCACCATGTCCCTCCCTTTGACCGACAAGATCGGCGTCAGGCCCCGCTTGGAAATTGCCTCACCGGCGCGGTCGCTGAGCCATGCTTCGGCGCAGGGTTTTACCATCACCTCGCCATCCTGCCTGAACTTGTGAACCGGCAGGTCGCCGACTTCGCCGTAGCTGCTGGTCTGCATTTCCCAACCTTCGGCCTGGAAGGCAGCGGCGAGGAGGTAGCCCCCAAGGATGGCCGGGTTGCCCCATAGATAGCCTTCATGCGGCGGGTCGCCGGGCAGTTCCTCAAAGGGAAAGGACTCGATCGGATCGCTGTCTTTGCCATAGGGCTGGCGGAGCAGGAAGCGGGGGAGGGCCAGGCCAACCAAACTGCCCAAGACTGATCATCAGCCTGACGCCGGATAAGTTGGCCGAGGCCGCTTGAGTCCACTTCTTCCTGCGCCGGGAGGTCGGCGATTAGTTCCTCTTTGGACACGTCGATCAGGAAGAGCTTGAGGTTTTGTTCCGCGCCAAAGGTGCGCACCAAGCGATCGATGCCGCGCCAGGCGGCTTCGATGGCCTGGAAATGTGGGTGGTGCAGAATCGAGCGCAATTGGGCGGCCAGTTCCAGTTCGACCCTGGAGAGCAAGGCCGTTTGCTGCGGGGAGACGCTAGAAACATTCCTCCGCCTGGTTTGCTAAGATGCGCACGCGGTCGGCCAGTCGGGCAGTTGCCGCTTGCAAATTCACCACAATCCGGTGGTTATCCGACCATGATCCGACGCCATCAAGCTGGCGGTGGACAAGGACCAAGTCGTGCCGTTCGGCGACAAGCTCTGGCTCGTCTCGCTGCCGACGTTGTGGGCGGCGTGAAGGGGGGCATTCAGACGATGCGATGAAGGCGCGAGGTTTGCTGAGAGGCGAGAATCAAGACTCATTAGGCTTTCCGAGCTCGCTGTCGATCTGTTAGAATCGCTCGCAGCATTTGATGAAATGCAACCCGCTCATCGGAATCAGGCGAGCTTCCGGGCCTGCCTTTCCCGGATGGCGCAAGGTTTGCGCCACGGCCGGGGTATTGTTCATCGTTACGTTGGGGGCGGCTGGTCAGCCATCCGCAACCAATAGCGCCGGCAGCGCAGCGGAACTTGTAGCGCAACTTCAGGCGCGCCTGGCCCAGGCGCGCGCTGAACTGGGCGCGGTGTCGGCGGCGTCAGCCGGACCCACCAATCTGCCGCCCGGCGCAAGCACGACCGAGGCGCACGCATATCATCTCATTGCCGAGTCGCTGGTCCTCACTTACCAGAACCATATCGAGCAAGCGGGGCGACTGGAAGAAGCTCGCCTGCAACTAAGGGCCATCGAACAAAGGACGAAAGTTTGGGCCGGCTTTGACGAGCCCGGGCCGTATTCGATACTTTTGATCGACGAGTTGCGGGATTCGGTGCAATCGCTTACGGCGAAAATTGCAGCGTCCGAGACCTCACTGAAGGTGCTGGCGGCTTTGACCGAGGACGCCGAGTTCGAGCTAAAGAAGTCTGACGAACATTTGCGGCTTTTGGCGGAGCAACTGGAGACGAGCACGGATGTTTCGCGCAACACCGAACTGACGTGGCATCGGACGCTCGAAGATCTCCGCAACCGCCAGGCGGCGGCGAGCGTGGCGTTGAATGAGACGCGACGGCGCAGAGTGGAGATCGAACTGGCAGAGCATCGCCAGCGACTCGCCTTGGTGCGGCGGCAATTGGTGTTTACGGCTCAGAACCCACGGTTTTCGCAGGCAGATCTCGATCAGGTTCTCGCAAGTTCGGACGCAGAGCAGCGCGAAGTGGAGAGAGAGATGCCAGAGGCAGAGCGCGAATTTGAAAGCCAACAGCGAGACCTGACTGCCGCCCGCGAAGAGCTTCGCAACGCGCTGCAGACTTCTGCCGGGACTGAGGCTATTCAAAACGGACAGGACCCCCACGTTCGGCAACTACAGGCGTTGGTTGAACTGCGGGCCGCGCGGGTTGAAACCAGCGCCCAGCGCTTGGTCGTGCTGCGCCTGCTTGCAGAGAAGACTCTTACCGAGCACAGCCTATGGCAAATGCGTTTCGCCGCGTTCCAAGAACAGGACTTGGCCAGGCTTCGGGAAGGCTATCAGCGACTGGAGCGGTTGTGGCGGCTGCTTCGCAGCGTGAAGCCACATTTTGTGCAGCAGGTCGAACTGGCGGCCAGCCTCATCGCTGAGCAACGCAATCGTGTGCAGAACCGATCGGGCGCGCAGACCGAAGGTGCGGACGCCCAGGAACTGCTCAACCTCTACCGGTTGCGGGAGGAACTAGCTCACCGTGCGCTGCGCAGCGTGGAGAAAATGGAAAGGCTCGCGTTGCGCTGGAAGGAATCTCTCGATGAGGGGCGCCAACATCTTCCGGCGACCGCTCGAGTGAGGGACTTGTTTGGAGGAGTCTCCTCGTTCGCGTCGAAACTCTGGCACTTCGAGCTTTTCGCCGCCGAAGACACCATCACGGTGGACGGCCAGAAGATCACGGGTCGGCGCAGCGTCACAGTGGGCAAGGTGGCAATGGCCTTTCTGATCCTCGGGGTCGGCTACCGGCTTTCAATCATTCTCTCAGGTATGCTGGAACGTATAGCGGTGAAGCGACTCAAGGTCGAGATCAACCAGGCGAACCTCATTCGCCGGTGGATCCGGGTAGCTCTGGTCTTCACGCTCGTGGTGTTCAGTCTGGTGTCCGTGAAGATTCCGCTGACGGTCTTCGCGTTTCTCGGCGGCGCGTTAGCGATCGGCGTTGGATTCGGCACGCAGAATCTCCTCAAGAATTTCATCAGCGGCATCATCATCCTCTTTGAACGCCCGTTTCGGGTCGGTGACGTGCTTGATATCGATGGGCATCGTGGAACAGTGATAAGCGTAGGCATCCGTTCGAGCGTGCTCAAGTTGTTCGACGGCACCGAAACACTGATCCCCAATAGCGCATTGCTGGAGAACAACGTCAGCAACTGTACCTATTCGGATCGCAACGTGCGGTTTTCTGTAACCGTCGGGGTGGCCTACGGCTCCGACACGCGTCGCGTGGCGCAATTGCTTGCAGAGGCGGCAGGACGCCACGGACTGGTGCAAAAGGAGCCGGTGCCGCAGATTATCTTCCAAGAATTTGGTGAGAGCGCGCTCAGCTTTGAACTGCGCTACTGGGTGGACGTGCTCAATCACAATGCCGCGCAGATTGGCAGCGATCTGCGCCACATGATCGCGCGAACGTTTGAGGAGAGCGGCATCGTCATGGCCTTCCCTCAGCGCGACATTCACATGGATAGCTCACATCCGTTGCGGGTGCAGATTTTGCCGGCGGAGAAGACTCAGAAGGGATGACCGTCCGCATAATCATGCCCGCAGGCCGCCAGGGGCATGCTGCTGAATAAGGGTCCATTGCGCTTTCTGGCGGCTTGACGCGGGCGCGGGCGCCAGCATCATAGTGGTTGCAATGACTGATTTGGAATGGTTCGTGGCGCACACGCGTCCTCGGCGAGAGAAGAAGATGAAACAGAACTGCGAAAGGGAGGGAATTCCGGTGACCCTGCCGTTCTATCGAACGGCACACCGATACCGAGGGAAAACCGTGTCCTTCGAGAAACTCTTGTTTCCTGGGTACGTGTTTCTCCAGCTTAAGCCTGAGCAGAGGCAATGGGTTTTTCAAAATGATAATTTGGCCAATTTGTTGGTTGTTCATGACCAGGCATTGTTCGTTCAACAGTTGATGGAGATTTTGAGGGCTTTGGAGACGAAGTTGGAGGTATTTCTGGCGCCTAGCATCGGCCCTGGATGCAAGGTTAAGGTGAAATCCGGTCCTCTGCGTGGCATCGAGGGGTATGTGGAAAAGCGCTACGGGATGACAACGGTGTTGCTTCGGCTTGATTTTATTTCCCAGGCCGCTGCCGTGAAGATGCAAGCCGATGAACTGGAGTTGATATGACTTTGCGGAGCAGCTCATCGAGCTGGAATGGTTTGGCCAGGAAATTGATGGGGGCCAGATTCAGCGAGCCTCGGGCGCGCAACAACGGTGATGAGCCTGACTCGATGCTTCCGCATTCATGCTGATTATACAAAATTATTTCCGGACGGCGCCTGAGGGTTGCCGTTGTGCGGGTGGCGATTCGAATCGCGGAGGCGATGTCATTTATCCGCGAGGAGCGTATGCACTGCATCCCTGAGGGTGAGGACGTGGGACGGTCTTTGGATCACGTGGTCCAGGCAGGAGCGGTCATCGGGGGGATTGCCGGAGTACATCAGCACCGGAGTGGATGGAGATCGCATTTTGATGACCTGGGCCATCTCTGCGCCGGTCATGCCCGGCATGAAGTTATCCGTTATGACCATGTCGTGGATTGTCGGATCGAACAGGGCGAGCGCTTCTTGCGCCGTCCGCGCAGCATCCACGGCATATCCGAAGTTGCTCAGAAACCACTTGGTCGTAATGCGAACATAGTCATCATCGTCCACCAGGAGGATCATCTTTACCGAGGCTGAATCAGTGCTGCTGTCTTTCATAATGTAATATCCGCTTCTACCCGCACGGCCTGGCCCGCCAGGGGCGTTAGTGAGCTAGCGTGATGGCGCCAGCGGCGTGCCAGCAAAACCAAATGGCCCTCATGCAATGCCTGCTTGCCGACAGATCGCGTGCGCGCTTCGCGTTAATTCACTCCTATTTTATACTATAATTATTTGGTGCTGCGCTGTCCATTCAGTTTTAGGACATCTATGGGCAGCGGAAGGACATTGAAAACAGGCCAGGATTGTCCTCCTGGACTGCGGCATGAACCAGAGCTTGTCTGCTTGTCTTTAAAGCAAACTCCGCAGCAGGTTGCAAAACTGTGCCTTACACGTTTGTCCGCATTTATTTGTGTCCTAAATGTATTGGCAGTTGCCCCAAACAGGTGCAAACTTCCGGCTTAGTGTTCTGTTGACTTGCTCGCTGCTAGGATTGTGTGAGTTCGATCGGTGAGCATGGGGCGGCGGGCGGGAAACCTTGAGGCTGGCAGATATGATGGTGTGAACATGTGATGTGAGTATTATAAGGTAGAATATGGAAAGCAGCAATTCTAATTATTTGAAGCAAGGTGGGGAGACCTCCTGGTCTGCCGGCTACGGGGGGCTCTGGCCCCGCACGGAGTCGGAGACTCCGCAAACCGGCAGGTCGGAGACCAGCCCCACAAGCGGCCATCATGAGAATTTGTGGTGAAGCTGCAATGGAGGTGCTGAATGTTTGCTCAAGATTATCTGACTCTGCAATTGGTTTGCCTCAAAGCGCCTGAAGAATGGGTCAATAAACAGGGCGCACTTTCTTTCGTGTTCCCGAAGGGCGGCGCGGGGAAATACCTCTGCGGAGCGCTTAACCAAGGGCTTGCGCCGGGAGATGTTCTCGTGCTGAACGGTGCCGTCGAGGGCAAGCTCTGTGCCGCGGATCATGGCGAGATGGTTTTTGCCATCTTTTCCGTATGCTTGGAACACTTGTATCCCCTCTTTGCCAACAATGAAATATGCCTGCTAGAGGGCATTACCGATGATTTCAAGCGGACCAAGCTGTATCCGGCATCCAGCCCGGTGGCCCTGGAATGCCAGCGGCT
>JBAXTC010000325.1:0-8076 GCA_037130375.1 Verrucomicrobiota bacterium
TGGCGGACAGAAATGTCCGCGCTCCTTTCGTGCGATTGCGCACGGTGGCGGACAAGAATGTCCGCGCTCCACTCCGCTTTTTTGAAAATAAAACAACTCGGAGATCAGGCTTGTCGAGGTCAGCCTTCTCGGGCACCCTGATGACCACACAGCTACCCATGAAACTTTGACTGCAATTTATGCACTGCTTGATTCGGAGATTCGCTTTATGATAAGGTCACTCTCTAACCTGCCGTCTTCCCTCAGACTGTCAGGTCCGGTTCTTCACACGCTTCTGGCTGGCCTGTGTTTGGCGGGAATGGGTCTCTCCTCCATAGCCGGCCCGGTTCTGCCGGCGGCCGAGCAAACCGCGATTGCCACCAAAGTCCTCAAGAGCATCGGCAGCCGACAGGGTGTCTGTGTCATTCTCGGCGACACCCAGTGTGCGCTGGCACAGGAACTGGCGCGACAGAGCGAACTGCTCCTCTATGTTCAGGTCGCGGACGCTCAGGACCTCGACGCTGCGCGTCGAGCTGCTGATACGGACGGCCTCTACGGGACGCGCATTTTCGTGGAGCAAGGGCCACTCACACACCTTTTCCTGGCAGACGATCTTGCCGATGCGCTGGTCGCCGTCGGCGACGCCGCTGAAGCGCCCAGGGCCGAGGTCCTCCGGGTTTTGCGGCCGCAGGGGAGGGCTTACCTGGGTAATAAGGAGATCACGAAGCCAATCCCACAAGGTGTGGATGATTGGTCGCATCCGTATCATGGCCCCGACAACAATCCCGCATCCAAGGACCAGGTTGCTCGCGGCCCTTACCTGACGCATTTTCTGAGCGATCCGCGTTATGCGCCGGTGCCGCAGGTTGCCGTGATTTCCTCCGGCCGAGTTTTCAAACTGTTCGGCCATATCGCCTTCAAGGAGCGGGAAGAGCCGTGGCTCAATACGTTGGCGGCCTTTAACGGCTATAACGGCGCGTTTTTGTGGCGGCGCGAAGTGCCGGCGGGGATCATGGTCCACCGCAACACCCTGATCGCCACACCGACCAGGCTCTATTACGCCGACGATAAGTCTTGCAAGGTGCTCGACGCAGCGACCGGCGAGTTGCAGGATGAAATCGCGCCACCCAGCGACATCGCGGGTGGCACGTTCTGGAAATGGATGGCGCTGGACAACGGCGTGCTGTACGCGCTCGTCGGCGAGCAGGAATCGCGCGACCCGACCATCCGGATGCGCAGCGACCGGCATGGCTGGCCCTGGGATCCGCTCTCACCTGGCTACAACCAGAAGGAGAATCCCTGGGGCTTTGGACGAAACGTGCTCGCCATCGACCCAAAATCCAAGCGGGTGCTTTGGCAGCATCGCGAAACCGATGCCATCGACAGCCGCGCAATATGCTTGAGCAGCGGCCGGCTATTCCTTTTCCGCCAGGGCTCGTTTATTGCCTGTCTGGACACCAGGAGCGGCAAGGAACTCTGGCGCAAGTCAGCCACCAACGCGCCGGAGGTGATCGAAGCCACGGGGCCGGTGATGAATCGTCAGGACTGGCGGACCAACTGGCGGACGACTGCGTACCTCAAGTGCAGCGACCAGGCGCTCTATTTTTCCGGGCCTACCTTTAGCAAACTGCTTGCTCTTTCCGCGCAGGACGGGCACCTGCTTTGGGAGCATCCCTACAATAATTACCAACTCGTGTTGCAGGACGACGGCCTCTATGCCCTGAGCGGGCAGATTGACAAGGAGGTCAGCCGCAAATTCGACCCGCTGACCGGCAAGGTGCTGGAAGAAGTCAAACTGGGACGGCGCGCCTGCACGCGGCCGACCGCGGGTGTCGATGCCATCTTCTGCCGCGCCAGCGGCGGTTCCACGCGTTGGGACCGGGCAAGTGACCGGCCGCAGCTTATCTCACCCATGCGCGCCCAATGTCAGGACGGGGTGAATATCGGCAACGGCCTGCTCTATTGGTGGCCGTCTGTTTGCGACTGCAACCTGACGCTTTACGGCATCACCTGCTTGGGACCGGCCGGGAACTTCGACTTTTCCCAAGCCGCGAATGAAGCGGATCGGCTGCAGCCAGCCCAGCCAAACGCGGCACAACCGGCCGCACTTCCGGTTTCCCCGGAGGACTGGCCGACTTTCCGCGCCGACAACACGGCCTCAGCAAGCACCAGTGCCGTCGTCCCGAATCGAACTCAGCGATTGTGGCAGCGTTCTTTCCCGGGCGAGATCACTCCGACCGCCCCGACATCCGTCGGCGGTCTGGTGTTCGTGGCTGGCAGTGACGGAATCGTGCGCGCCTTGGATGCTGAGGGGGGAAAGACGGTTTGGACCGCATATACGGGCGGGAGCATCCGGTTTCCGCCCACCATCGCGCAGGGGCGGGCATTTGTCGGCTCCGGCGATGGTTATGTGTACTCATTTGAGGCCAAAACGGGTCGGTTGCTGTGGCGGTTCAGGGCCGCACCCGTTGAGCGGCGGATTCCTGTTTATGGTCAACTGCAGTCCACCTGGCCGGCCGCCAGCGGCGTGCTCGTCCAGGACGGCGTTGCTTATGTGGCCGCCGGCATCGTGAATTATGACGGCACGCATGTGTATGCCCTCGATGCCGCTACGGGCCGGATCAAGTGGCAGAACAACAACTCAGGCCACTTGGACCCCGCCGCCCTGGCGGGCGTGAGCGTGCAGGGGCACATGATCATTCATGAGGGGAAACTGTGGCTGGCGGGTGGCAACGTGGTCTCGCCGGGCATCTATGACCTGGCGGATGGAAAATGTCTGAGCGACGTGGGTCTGGTAAACCGCGTCGTGAACAATAACGTTCCCGCATCCGAAAGCCCAAGAGGTTCGGAATTGTATCTGATCTCCGGTCGAGTGAAGGTGAGCGATCAACCGCTCTATGCGCATCCCCGGTACAAGGTTTACGATTCCAGCGTGATCGACAAGACCTGGCTTTCCTCCCGCGGTGACCGGGACATCACGTGGGTGAGCAACTCCAAAGACTCCAAGGTGATGTGCTATCCGCGCGTGGAAGAAAAGCGGGCCGAGCGATTCCTGGCAGCATGGGGCAAGTCGAAGCTCGGCGACCTCCAGCCACTCTGGGAAGCGGAATGCAAGGATTGCAACGCGGTGGCGCTCGGCAAGAATGCGCTGGTGGCCATCCGCGGAGTGGATTTGGCGGCCTTCGACCTGCAGAACGGCCAAACGTTGTGGGCTCAAATGCTGCCCGGCAGACCGGTTCCCTGGGGCCTGGCATTGGACCATTCCGGCCGGGCTATCGTAACCCTCGAAGGCGGCCAGGTCGTTTGTTATGGCTCGCCTATGTTAACCACCGCCCAGTGAGCCATGAAGGAACGGCTTGTTCGAAGACCTGGCGTTGTGGGGTTTCAACCTGCTGGCGCTCGCCTACCCGCACTGGCAGTATGCCGGTCCCGACGACCCGGCCGCGCGCAAGATGAGCGAGCACCTGCGCCGGATGATGCGCGTGGCGAAGCAAGCAGGCATGCGGGTGACCATCGGGGACGCCCTCAACGGCGGCTTCACTTCGTCAGGGTCGCAGCGGCTTTCGAGGAAAACCATTTGCGTACGAAGATCGGCCCGAGCGCTGAAGAAAACTTCGATCGGGTGAAGCGCATGGAGACCAAGCTGACGCTCCAGGCGCGCTCGGCTTGGAGATGGCGCATCGTCTTTCTTCGCGCGCTTATCGATCGTGAGCTGTTGAACTCGCACGGGAAGCTCGAAGGCAAGACCCTTCAGGAGGCCTTCCGGGAGCTGACGGCGATCTACCATCCGGAGCACGCTCACTCGATGCCAATCCGTCCGCCGCAGATCGGCGATACAACGGTCAAATGAATCTTCGTAACCAGCCCTGACGCATGATCCGGTACAACCTCTTCTTCAGCCCGCCGGCGAACTGGGAGTGGGCTCACGGGGCCTCAATTCACCGCTGTGGGCGGAAGAGTCGGCGGCCGACATCCAAACACGCGGGAGAGGAAATCCTAGTGGCATTGGACAAAAATGTCCGCGCTCCATTCTTCGATGGTATCTCTGCTCGAAAAACCTAAGATTCGCACGACACCGCCTTGCAGGCGGATAAGGGCTTTACCCGCGGTTGGCTGGCTGCTAAGTGTTAGTCATGCGAACAATCGTCCTGTTTGGCATGGTCGCCAGTTTGATGTTGACCGATCCGATCCTTTCGTTCGCCACGAATGTGATCGCGCCCCCTGCGCCGTTCGGCCCGGTGCCCACTGCGCGTCAACTCCGCTGGCACGAGTTGGAGTTTTACGGCTTCCTCCATTTCACCGTGAATACTTTCACTGACAAGGAATGGGGCTACGGCGACGAGCCCGAAAGCGTTTTCAACCCGAGCGCTTTCGACGCCGACCAGATCGTCCGCAGCGCGAAGGATGCCGGCATGCGGGGCCTGATCCTCACCTGCAAACACCACGACGGCTTCTGTCTATGGCCGTCAAAGTTTACCGAACACTCGGTAAAGAATTCTCCATGGCAGGGAGGCAAGGGCGACGTGGTGCGGGACATCTCTGCCGCTTGCCGCCGGCACGGACTGAGATTCGGCGTCTATCTCTCGCCGTGGGATCGGAACCACAAGGACTACGGCCGGCCCGAATACGTTACCTATTATCGCAACCAACTTCGTGAGCTATTAACGAATTACGGCGACATTTTCACAGTCTGGTTTGACGGCGCGAACGGCGGCGATGGTTTCTACGGCGGCGCGAAGGAGCGGCGGCAGATCGACAATAAAGTTTATTACGACTGGAAGAACACCTGGCAGATTGTGCGCGACCTGATGCCGATGGCGGTCATGTTCAGCGACGTGGGGCCGGATTTCCGATGGGTCGGCAACGAGCGCGGCATCGCGGGCGAGACGTGCTGGGCCACAATCAATGCCGGCGACGGCGTGCCCGGGAACACCAGCGCCAACTTAAACCAGGGCGAGCGCCCGGGGACGAATTGGATTCCGGCGGAGTGCGACGTTTCGATTCGGCCCGGTTGGTTTTATCACGCCAAGGAAGACGGCAAGGTAAAAACGCCCGCGCAGTTGCTCGATGTTTATTACCAATCCGTTGGCCGCGGCGCGTGCCTCAACCTGAACCTCCCTCCTGATCGGCGCGGGCAAATTCATGAGAACGACCTGGAATCGATCAAAGAATTTCAACGTATCCTGAGAGCGACATTTGCCAAAGACCTGGCCAGGAAAGCCAAGATTACCGCCAGCAAAACCCGGGGCAAATCCCGGCAGTTCGCGGCGCGAAATGTCGCGGCCGGCAAACGCGGCATTTATTGGGCAACCGACGATGAGATTACCGCTCCGGAACTGGTGTTGGATTTCGGCAAACCGGTGGAATTCAACGTTATCAGCCTGCGTGAATACCTGCCGCTCGGCCAGCGGGTTGACGGTTTTGCGCTGGACCGGTGGCGGGATGGGGAATGGACCGAATTCGCCAAGGGCACAAGTATCGGCAGCCGCCGGCTCATCCGCACCAGCCGTGTCACAACCGAGAAGCTTCGGCTGCGAATTACCGGGGCCTCGGTGTGTCCTGCGATTTCCGAGGTTGGGGTGTTTGCGGAGCCGGTTCCATCCGGAACCAGCACCAGCGGCTCGAAGGGCGGCTGATCGAGCTTCTCGGAGCCGCAAGCTCTGCGCGTTTGCACTGGCGGACGCCGCCTACGATTGTCCGCCGGCGTAAAACGCATCCACCTTCGCCGCTATGTCCCGGTAGTTGATATCGACTTCGTAGATGAGCTCGAACTGCTTGATTGCTTCGTCCTTTTTGCCCATCGCATCGAGCACGCCCCCGAGATTGTAGATCAATTCCTTCTTTTCCTCGTCGAATATCAGCTTTTCCTTCAAGGCCTCTTGCAGCGTGCGGGTGGCAAGATCGAACATCTTTCGCTTGGTGAAGCATTGGGCGAGAAAATTCATGGCGGCAATGCGCCGATGCGGGTTGCCCTTGGCTTTCTGAAATTCCTGGATCGCCTCGCCTATCTTCCCCGCCTGAAAACAGAGCTGCCCCAGTTCAAACCGGATTTGCAGGTCCGTCGGAAACCGTTCGGCGCGTTTTTGGCATTCGGCCAGTTGATAGGCCTGTTTTTCGGCCTCAAGTGCGGCGACTTTGTCCGCGTGGTCCGGAGCGCTGGAATCAAGCTGTGCAGCCTGATGATCGAATTTCCGCACCATCGTGTCCGCAATATTGCGGTCCAGCGACGCATCGGCGCCCACATCCGAGGACTTGATCATCTCGTAATAGCCTAGTGCCTTATCGAATTGCTTCTTCTGTGTGTATAACTCCGCCAGCGAGCGGATCAGCTTCAGATTCTTCGGCTCCGCTTGCAGCCGGGTCTCGTATTCGTTAATGAGTCTCTCTGTAACGTCCTCCGTTTTGACCTGACGATTCTGCTGCTCGAGGGAGATCGCTTCTTCTTTATCCTTCAAAATGTCGCGATAAGAGCCGGTGCCGTCCGCCAAAGCCTGGTATCCGCCCTCATCAAGCGTTTTGCGGGCGGAAAGATCCTTCAGCGCTTGCGCCAGGTCGTTGTCGTCCGGGAAAGACCGATAAAGATCGGCCAGGATACTCTCGGCGCGCCCGGTCTGCCCGGTGTCTGCCAGCGCGTTGGCGAACTTGATCGCCACGTCCCGGTCTTTGGGAGAGTTCCGGGCGAGATTCTCCAACGACATGACGGCGGTGCGCGGCAGTTCCAACGCAGCGGACGCTTCAACGACCAGCTTGTGCGCGGCCGAGCTGTTCGGATCGCCGTTAAGAATCTGCTCGGCAATTTGCAGGGCTTCGGCCGGATTCTTGCCCATGGCCATGTGGCCTTTGGCGACCAGCGGGGACGAGCCGGCGCTGCTCATCATCTTCTTAAAGAAGCCGCCCCCGCTGCCGGCCTTTTTGATTTGCGCGGTCCGCAGCGCTTTGCGGACCTCGTATTGGGCGGGCTCCCGGGCCAGGATTTGAGTGAAGAGATTAATTGCGTAATCGAGGTTCTCCCGCTGCAAGGCGTCACTGCCTTTGGTAAAGAGCCCGCGCAGGTCACGTGGAAGTTCATTCAAGCTTTTTTCTGCCATGCTCAAGTCTTGCCAGATTTTCAAAAATAATCTACTGCAAATCACAGTGGCCTTGCAGCCTCGCCAGCAACCCGGAAAACCGCCGTTCCGTCCGGTTGTTCCGCACGGCCGTCGCCAGGGCCTTTCGCTGCCCCACCAGCACCACCAACCGTTTGCCTCGGGTCACGCCGGTATAGATCAGGTTCCGTTGCAGCAACAGGTAATGCTGCATCGCCAGCGGGATTACCACCGCTGGGAACTCCGAACCTTGCGATTTGTGGATGGTGATCGCATAAGCCAGCGAGACCTCGTCCAACCCGCCGAAATCATAAGTGACCTCGCGTGGAGGAAAACTCACGGTGACCTCCCGCTCGATCTGATCAATCCTCAGAATCTGGCCAATATCACCGTTGAAGACCTCTTTGTCATAATCGTTCTCGGTCTGAATCACTTTGTCGCAGACGCGAAATTGCCAGCCGAACTTCTCGACGATCGGTTCGCCTGCTCTGGCCGGATTCAGTTCAGCCTGCAAGCGGATGTTCATCTCGCGAATGCCGAGAGATCCCCGGTTCATCGGGCAAAGCACTTGAACGTCTCGAATAGGATCGAGCTTGAATTTGCTCGGCACCGACCGCTCGGCGAGCGCGCCCAGGCGGCCCTTGCGGCCGAGTTCCAGGGCTTCGTCGCGGCTGATGCCGCATTTTTCTTGTACCGAATTCATGGGTTGATTAACTCCAAAGAAAAAAATATGGCATGCCAGACCTTTTCGCAGTCCGTAGGGAACATGCATGCCTGTTCCCTACAACTTTCATCCCAATTTGAGATTAAAAATCATGAAATTTCCTCCGTATGTAAAAATCTCCTAAACACGAATCATACGGATATTCCAGCATATATAGTAATGACAGTATTTATACCCACTCTATACTTGAAAACCAACTATAACTTTATATCTTATTGGGTAAATTCACATTCGCTTTTAAAAAAGTTGAAATATAAATTTCAATAAATATACCAATTATTGTAACGA
>JBAXTC010000326.1:0-8061 GCA_037130375.1 Verrucomicrobiota bacterium
CCGTGATATGACTATGATAAAAATTGAATCGAGTCAATGCAATGATGTTGAATTGGCGATATATTTGTGGCCGGAGCGCCGGTTTTAACCGGCTTTGGATGAGCTATAGGTGTAGGCGATGCTGTCCGCTGGCGAGGGAGTGCGATCTAAGCCGGTTAAAACCGGCGCTCCGGTGCGGGTGAGCGAATACTTTGGCCGGAGCGGCGGTTTTAACCGGCTTTGGACGAGATGTAGGTGTAGGCGATGCTGTCCGCTGGCGAGGGAGTGCGATCTAAGCCGGTTAAAACCGGCGCTCCGGTGCGAGTGAGCGAATACTTTGGCCGGAGCGCCGGTTTTAACCGGCTTTGGACGAGCTATAGGCGACGCCGTCCGCCGGCGAGGGAGAGTCGATTCCAGAAGCCTGGACGCAATTCGTATCTGCGGGCTGCGGCGAGGCGGAACTCGGTGAGCAATTTGTGTCGTGCCCACGCGCCAAACCCAAAGTCAGCGGCAAGACTCAGCCCGACCCACAGACCCAGGAAGAATTTCGGGCCCAGGTCCAGATCGGTGTTGATGGAAACGAACGCTAACAGGAGGCTGACCAGCGCAAAGGCCACCCATGGCAAAACGAGAATGCGCAACAGGCTCGCGCTCGTGGCGCGGTTCGGGTTTTTCGCCGTAAGCCCCTGCCACATTCCGACCCAGTAGAGTCCTGCCAAATCGGCGATCATTATGGCCATGACCGCCGCCCAAAACAGGATCCACGAGGTGCGGTCGGCCTCAGCCATCAGCTCGAACGAGGCCTGCATGAAGAGAAAGAATACGGTTTGAACGACGATTACCGGCCCGAGGAACTGGCGTCGTAACGCCAGCAGTTGGCCGCGCAGAACCTCGCGAACCGTCAGCGGCGTCGAGAGCAGCATCTCCAGTGCGCCGTGGCTGCGGTCTTCTGCCAATTGCCGTCCGGTCTCGGATGCGAACCACCCCTTGATGAGCAGGTTCAGCAGCATACCGGTCGTGCAATACATGGCCTCGTTAAGCCAATCGCGATGATACTTGGCGATGCCCCACGCCCAGACGCAGGCTGCCAGCCCGAGCACCGCCCAAAGATAAGCCGGCTTGAGCCGGACTCGCGCTGCGAGCCAGAAATAGGCGCTTTTGTCCAGCAACCGTTTGCGAAAGGCGGCTCGTTCGACCCCATTGCCGAAGGTCCACAGGTGCCACTGTTCGCGCCAGCGCAGCCGCTGCGCGCCGGCCGGCTTCTCCTGCCACGAGCGCGGCGCGATCACGCTTGCCAGCGCGAGGAAAAGCCAGCCCAGACCGTGGATGAGAAGTATCGACCACCAGAATTCATTTGTCAGGGTTCCGTTGTAAGGTTTGTCGAAGGCCAGGAGGTAGCTAAAGCCGGCGCTCGGAAGCAGGAATCCGATTTGGACTTGAGGAGCACGGGCGACATGAGCCACCCACGCGCCGACCGCCGGGGACAGCGCTGTAAAGAGAAGAATTAACAGAACGGTCATTGCCATTGCCTTGCGCGCGGAACGGCACATCGCGGAGACGCAGATGCCCAGCGTGAGCGAGAAAAAGAGAGTGTTGATGGCCACCAACGCCATGCGCCAGAACTCGCCGAGCGTGACGCCGCCCATCAACAGCGGCAGGGCCAGCATCGGCACCACCGCCAGCACTCCGAAAAAGCTGTTCACCGAGGTGGCCGCCAGCTTACCGAAAACCACATCGCAACCTTTGAGATCGGTTAAGAACAACAGGCCGAGCGTGCCCTCGCGCTTCTCCTCACTCAGGCAATCCGCCGTAAATCGCACGCCGCTGAACAGGCAGTAGAGGACCGCGCCGCCAGTGAGAAAGCCAAACAAGACCGTGGCGATTGCGTGCGGTGACTGGCCCTGCGTTATAAGAAAGAGCCACATGCCGATTACCAAGACCACGAGCACCGCGCCGCAGCGCACCCAGTAAGTGCTGCGCCGCCGTGAGGCGATGCGCAATTCCCGGGCAACAATGGGCAGGAAGGTCATATCACTGCCGGGGCTGGATGACTGGCGGAGCGGCAATCGGAGGCGGCGCCAGAGGTGACGCCACATACCGGAACGGGACCAGGCTCCGCGTGGCCTGCTCGCGGAACGAAGAGTAGAGTGTCCGGCGCGACCAGACGAAGAAACCGATGTCTTTGGAGATGTTAAGCAAGGCCCCTACCGCGATGCTGATCAACGGGACCCAGACCATCATTTGGGGGACTGCCGAAGAGCTCAGGAGGCCGCCTTTCAGAATCGCAGGCATCAGTAGCAGCGGGACCGCGAGCGCTGACGCAAAACCGGCGGCCAACCCCGGGATGAGCTGCACAAAGACGATCGTTTTGAGGGTGGCCAGGTTGTTGGTCTTCGATGTCATTCCCATCCACATGCCAAACCAACTGAGCGCGACAAGATTGGCGGCGGTAATGGCGACGCTGGCACCCGAACTGAGGAGCGCGGTTGCAAGCGCCAGCCCGCCGCCCATCTGGGCAGAGACCTGTCCCCAGGACGCCCGGGTCGAGAAGCAGGTTCCCACCAACTGCACGGTCAGAAGCAAGACCACCGGCACGCCGAACAGCCGCACCAGTGCGCGCCATTGGCCATGCACGATTTCCTTTACGCTCACGGGCGCGGCGAGCAGCAACTCGATGAGCCCGCTGCGCCTGGCTTCGATGAAAAACCGGCACGCCTGCGAGGCCGCCCAAAGGTAGAGCAGCCACACGAAAGCAAAGCTGACCAGGTTCCAAACCATCCATGCCTCCCCGAGCAGATCATATAGCAACAGGAGGAGGAACGCACTTAGGACAACAATAGCCATTGCCCAGATGCCGAGTGATTGCCAGCGTTCGCGGCACGCCAGCCACAATATGGGGTTCTGGCCGAGGAGTTTTCGGCGAAGTGCAGCGCGCCGGCGCGCCCCTCCGTATCGCCAGGCATAGCTCCAGGTTGTAATGGAGGCTGTGGACTTCGTAGTCCGCCGTTCCTGCCATGTGCGGGGAACCAGGACGCTGGCGAGCGCAAACAGGAACCAGGCAACGCCCTGGGTGATGAAAAGGCCAGTCCAGAAGGGTGTTTTGCCCCAGGGGCTGACCGCAGTGAAAACATAGAAAGGACTCGAGAGGCTCCAGATGGGGTTAAAACTGTGCCTTTTCACCGCAGCCAGAACTCCATCGGCCAGCGGCCCGCCGCCCATCCATACCAGAAGCAGAAACAGAGTTCCGGCCATCGCCTTTTGGGGATCGCGGCTGATGGCTGATACAAACATCCCGGCCGCCAGCGAACAGAACAGAGCGTTAACGAGCGCCAGCGCCGTCTTCCAGAATTGGACTCCCGTCACTCCACCCATCAGCAGCGTGGTGGCCAGGATCGGGAAGACCGCGAGCAGCGCGAAGAATCCCCGGAGGGACGTTGCCAGCAGCTTGCCACCCGCCACATCGTAGCCGCGCAGGTCGGTCAGGAACAAGAAGCCAAGGGTACCTTCGCGCTTTTCCTCGCTCAGACAATCCGATGTGAAGAACAGGCCGGTGGCCAAAGCGGCCCCGAGCGCGAGCCACGTCAGCGCGCCAAACAGAACGCCGCCAAGGGTTGCCGTAGAGAATGCGCCCGACTTGGTAAGGACCATCACCCCGCTGCCGATGACCAATGATACCAGCGCTGCGATGACTCGCAGCCAGAAGGTGCTGCGTTTGCGCGCCGCCACGCGCAATTCCCGGGCAACGATGGGCAGGAAAGTCATGAGCGCCGCTCCTCCATGACGAAGGCGCGCCTCGTGAGCCGGCGATGGAGACGGTGCAGGCAAACGGCGGCGAAGAAGATTTCACACAAAGCCGCCGGCAGGGACGCGCCCATCTGCGGGGAGTAATTCGCATCGGAATAGAGCCGCCAAAGGAAGCTGAGCAGGTCGGGAATCGCCATCGGCGCGAACAGCCCGACGGCGAGCGTCGAGAGAAAAGCGCTGATGAAATTGCGGCAGCGCAAGGAGAAATAGAGTCCGATCACCGGGAGGGTCAGGAACGTGACGGCATGGAACAGGATCGCCTCGCCATCGGCGCTATTGTTGAGGAGCCTTGTGAAGTAGCCCCAGATGACCAGGAGCAGAGCCACAGCCGGGAGGAACTGCCCCCACAGACCGCGCAAGCGCCCGGATATGATCGCGGTCTCGCCGAGGGGTGAAACCAAGAGCAATTCAAGCAGCCCGGTTTCCCGCTCGCGCTGGAAGCTGCCAGCCGCGCTCATGCCGACGGTGATGGCCAGCAACCAGGCAATGCCTCTTTGCATGCCACTGTAACTTTGGAAGAAATCCCGGTCGGTCAGGACGGCGCTATAGAGAGAGACGATCACTGCGAACCAGCCCCAGGTCACCAATCTGCCGCTCCAGGAGCGCTGACCCAGCCAGCCGATTGGGTTGCGTTCGAGTTTCCAGCGCATCCAACGTCGGAGAAACGCGACCCAGAGGACGGGGGTGCAGAAGGTTGCGTGCCACCAAAGCTGCCGTTGCGAGGGTGGCTCATCCCGCCACACTCGTTGCGTCTTGAGCCCGGCAATCGCAATGGCTCCCACCAACACCAGCAAAGAAAGAAGGGCCACCATTCCCATGGCCCACAACAACGGGCTGCTGGGTGCCAGCCGAAGAGAAACGGACCAGGCTCCCCTCCAGTTCGCGGAAAAACCCAGGACGGTGAGCATAGCAAAGAGCGAGCTTGAAAACCGGGTCGCCAACCCCATTCCCATTCGGTTGAAAAGGGGCAGGCAAGCCACGCCCGTTACAGTTGCCGATACCAGCAGAAAGCAAAACGCCAAGAGGACCGCTGCAAGCAACGCCCGCGACCAGTTCTTGCTCCATGCCGATGCCAGCAGCCCGGCGGCCAGCGCCCAGCAGATCGAGCTGAAATTCGCCAGCACCGACAACGCCGCTTCGTTCCACCCCACCCCGCCCATCAGAAAAGGAATGGTCAGCACCGGCAGGACTGCCACCCACAACGTCAAGGCACGCAACCCATGAGCCAAACCTTTGGCCACGACGATGCCGTTCCCTTTCAACTGGGTGAGGAACAGCAGCCCCAAGGTCCCTTCGCGCCGTTCGCGGCTGATGCAATCCGCCGTCAACAAAGGCACCAGAACCCAGATTGCCAGGAACAGGGTCGAATGGAGGCTGCGAAACAATGCGCCGCCCCGATTCGACGCGAACCCGTGTTCCATGCCGAAGATGAAGCAGGCCAGCAACAGCGCCGCCACCACCAAGGTCCGCAGATAGTAGGTGAACGGATGCCTCGCCGACGCCCGTAATTCACGTTCGATGACGGGCAGCAAGGTCACGCGCTCACTGTGTTTCCCCCCGGGTCACCCGCATGAAAACCTCCTCCAGGCCGACTTCGTCCTCGCGCAGCTCGATCAATCTCGCGCCGCCACGGACCAGGATGTCAGCGATGATGCTATGGTCTGTGTCGTGGCTGGCGAGAGTCACTTTGATCTTGCCATCGGCGGCGCCGACCTCGGCGATTTCCGGCTGCACTTTCAGCAGCTCGATGGCCTGGGCCTGGTTGCTCGAGACGCGCACCCATACGACACGGCCCTGCGCCATCTGATCGCGGACGCCTTGGACCGGACCGCTGTAGATGAGCCGGCCCTTTTCAATGATCGCGACCCGATTGCACAAGGTCTGCAGTTCGCTGAGGATGTGGGAAGAGATGATGATCGTCTTGCCGAGGCGCTGGAGTTCCTGGAGGATGGCCATCATCTCGATGCGCGCGCGCGGGTCCAGGCCGCTGGCCGGTTCGTCGAGCAGCAGTAATTGCGGGTCGTGGATCAACACCCGCGCCAGACCAAGCCGTTGCTGCATGCCGCGGCTCAGCGCGCCGATGAGCGACCCTCTCTTCTCGCTCAGCCCGACCAACTCCAGAACGTCATTGACGGTCTTCTCGCGCTGCGCCGTCGGAATTTTGTAACATGCGCCAAAGAAATCCAGATACTCGGTCACCTCCATGTCTTTGTACACGCCGAAGAAATCCGGCATATAGCCGATGACATGCCGCACCGCGTCGGCATCGCGCAGGACGTCGTGCCCGAGGATTTGGGCGGTGCCGGCGGAAGGGGCCAGAAAGGTTGCCAGGATGCGCAGCGTGGTCGTCTTGCCGGCGCCGTTCGAGCCGATAAATCCGAACAGATCGCCCTTATTGACCGTGAGATCAAGCCCGGATAGGGCGGCGATATGACCATACATGCGCGTCAACCCGAAGGTCTGAACGGCGGGGAGGGGGGGAGGGGGGGGCATAGAAGCCTAATGTCTAATGTCTAATGTCTAATGTCTAATGTCTAATGTCTAAAGTCTAGGGTGCTAGCTGGTTAGCACCCGCGCCTTTTGCCAAGCCATGATGTCCTCGAATCGTTCGATCCTGTTCATACACTTTATCCTTCCTGACACCTATTATTATTGAGTTCTTTCATTTGATAACACATTCAGACATTGGTCTCCCTTTTCTCGACGTAAGACCTTAGACTTCAGATTTGAGATTTGAGATTCCAGACTTCAGACTTCAGACCTTAGACTTCGGACTTCGGACTTCGGACTTCGGACTTCAGACTTCGGATTTCAGTTTTCGGATTTCGGATTTCGGATTTCAGATTTCGCCCCTCGGACCGGCACAGCGAGGCGCCAGAGCGTATTGCGATGGCTGCGCCGTGGGGATGACTGGTATAAAGGCTTCACCGGAGAGTAGTCGCCCGCCCAGGCCAGCAGCACCGCGCTGCCGTGCTCGACCACGGAGGACAAATCCAAACCTGGCGGCGTGATAAAGGTGCGCATGGCGTTTTGTTGGCCGCCCATTTGAGAAAGAAAAGAGGCGGCCATCGTGCCGTTCGGCAGATCGTCAATTTGTCCGCTTCCCCCGCCGCCAAAGGTTCTTTGGCGTGATTGGACGGCGCCTTGAAAAGCCGATCCGTATCTGGCCACGAAGTCCTTCAAGAGTGTTCCCCGTTCCCTTGAGACAGTGAACGTCTTGGCGGCATTGGCCGCCAGGTCGCCGAGACCCATCACATAACCGTCGATGACAATCTGTGCGTTGGCGAGATTGCGGTCGGTGTGGTTCTCGACTTTCACCTGCCAGCCGTCACCCGAGGGAACCACCGTGGCGTTTAGTGGCAGCGCGCCCGGTTGCCACCAGTCACTGATGAAAAGCTGGCTGGTCCAGACCGGGACAAAGATTTCCGCTTTGAAGCTGTCCCCCTGCTGGAGGACGGTCGCCTTCTCGCCAGATTGACCGCTGCTCCAGCGTCCGATGAACTCGCCGCGAAAGGTCGCGAGTTTTTGCCGGCTTTCCAGGATGTAGCTCTGGTTGGCGGGCGAATAGACCGAGGCATAGGTCTGGCCGCGGAGTTCGGCGCGCTCGCCCTTCAGCAACACATCCACGACGTGCAGCTCGTTCCATTCTGATTCGCCGGCGCGCAGCTTGTAGCCAATGAAGTAAATCAGGAGTGAAAAGAGCACGACATAACACGGGAATGTAATCCAAGTCAGCATCGGTTTGCCGATCCGCTTGAGCCAGTATTGGTCGAGCGGACCGATGACGACCAAATACACCATCAGCAGCAGCAACAGCCAGCCCACCGGCAGCTTGTGGACCTGCCGGCTGTCAATCATCGCGCCGAAAATGCCGTCGCTGCTCCAGCCGCCCGACTGATTGAAATCGGCCGAAACGTACCACGCGCCCGGCACCTCGATCAGCTTTGCCCAAAAGGTCGGCAGATTCTTCCATGAACGAAACGGCTCACGCTCGGGACTGAACAACAAGGCGGTGACACGCCCGCGCCCGCGATGGGCGGTGACAATGAGAGGGATAGCTTCCGCCGAAACCACGGCGGTGCCGTCGCGCATGGCGCCAACGGCAACCTGCAACGCGGCGGCTTCAAAGGCGGGGTCGTCCGGCAACTCGCTGAAGGGATTGCCGGGCAGGACGTCCGGTCGGGGCGCGGTTTTGTTTCTGGCGGATGCCCCTGGGCGATTGCCGGCAGAATAGGGAAGGTTGGTGGCCCAAGTGGCGCTTTGCAGCCATTGCTGGAG
>JBAXTC010000327.1:0-8049 GCA_037130375.1 Verrucomicrobiota bacterium
GCTGGAGCTTGGCCGAGCATCCGGGGTGGGCGTTACTATAAACATGGCGCTCCTATCGGAGCTGGGAACTCGGAGAGTTGGTTCATAGGTTTGGGATTGAACAGGAGGAAACGGAGATAACTGATCACCGCGTACTATGGTGCGGCTGACTTGACTAACGGGAGGGGATCGACGAGGCTAATTCCATGATCCATTCACCACGGCAGACACCAACTAACCTAAACAACACTTTGAGCAATCCCCGGCGCAAAACCTGGAAGGCAAGCCAGGCGTTGGCAGCTCTGACCTCCCTGCTGGCCTTGCTACAGACTGGCGCGCTGGCCTGTACGGGAGTGGACATGGTTGCAGCGGACAAATCGGTCATCGCCGGGCGCACCATGGAATGGGCGCTTGAGATGGAGTGGAAGATCGTGATTATCCCGAAGGGGACGCCGCTCACGCTGGATGCTCCGCCGAGTGCCGGGCTTCCCGCCATGACGGTAGCAACCAAGTATGCGGTGGTCGGCATCGGCCCGGGCGTGCTGCCGGTTACATCGCTGTTGGAAGGTCAGAATTCCGAGGGTTTGGGCATGAGCGGGAACTTTCTGCCGGGCTTCACGCAGTACCAAACGGTGACGCCGCAGGACAAGGGCTACGTGTCGATCCTGAATTTCGGCACCTGGGCCCTGGGCAACCATGCGACCGTCGCCGAGCTTCGGGTCGCGCTGTCCAAGATCAAAGTCTGGTCTGATCCATCGCTGCCGACCGGACCGACGCCGCCGACGCTGCACTGGGTGTTCGTTGACCGCAGCGGTGCCGGCATCATAGTGGAATATGTGAACGGCGAGCTGCGGATCTATGACAACCTCGCGCATGTCCTCACCAATGCGCCGACCTACGACTGGCACCTGAACAACTTGCGCAACTACTTAAACCTGTCCACGGTGGGTGTGACGGGCATCCAAGTCGGCACGGCCAATGTCACGGCGATCGGCCAGGGTGGAGGCATGTTCGGGACGCCGGGCGATTATACGCCGCCGTCGCGTTTTGTCCGGGCGGCGTTCCTGCGGCATCATGTGACGGCGCCCGCCAATGCGGAGCAGGCGATCCAGGCCGTCGGGCACATCCTGAACACGGTGGACATCCCGATCGGCATTGCGCAGAGCCGCGATGGAGACCATCTGGTCTCCGATTACACGCAATGGGTGGCGATCAAGGACTTGACGAACAACCGGATGCTGGTGGCCGATTACAACCATCGGCTGACGTTCGTGACGTTGGACCTGAATTCGCTGTTCGCGCAGACCCAGCCTGCGTCTATCCCGGTGGCAGACCTGCCCTATCCCAAGGCGATTGACGCAACGGCAAGCCTGGCAAAGTAGGGCGCGGGCAGCATGACCGATCAAGTGGTCGGCTCATGCCTGGGCGTTGGTGGGCAACCCCCATCATCTGTTGCTAAAGACCCCCGTGCTCGGTGACAACCGTGTCACTATGTTCGTAGGCCGGAGCGCAGCAGCAGAGGAGGCGGAGGGTCTCAGCGCCAGTGTTCCAGAGTTTGTGACGCCGTCCGGGAAGAATGGCGATGGCGTCGCCGGCCTTGACATCGCGGATTTCTCCTTCGATACGAATGCGGCCAGTCCCGTGGGTGATATAGTAGATCTCCTCGGTTTGCGGATGGTAGTGTTCTTCGGTGGCGCTGCCGACGGGCAATCGGGCCTCCGCCAAACTCTGGTTCCGAATCGCGGAGTTGCGGTAGGCCAGCAGTTCGCGAATTTCCGAGCCGTCCTTCGTGATAAAGGCAGACGTTTCCTCAAGATTCTTTACTTCCATACTTGTGCTCATGCGGGTCCGGTGTGACGCAGCCGGAGGCGGCAGGAGCACTCCAGTGATTGTCGCCATGCTATTTCGGCCGGCATTGGAGGCACCGATCCGGACGTGTCATACGAAGGCCAGTATCAACAAGGATGCCGGCCGATGCGAGCAAAAAAGGAGACCGGCCATTGACACTGCGCGGCCGGCATCACTCGCGGAATTGCAGGGCGGCAAGGCGCCGGTAAACGCCGTCTGGCATGGCCTGCAGTTCCTCGTGTGTGCCGGATTCCACAACCCGTCCGCCGGCGATGACGATGATTCGGTCCACATGCCGAACGGTCGCGAGGCGGTGGGCGATGATAAACGAAGTGCGCCCTTGCATCAGGGTTTCGAGCGCCTCCTGAATCAGGCGTTCGCTCTCCGAATCCAGTGAGCTGGTGGCTTCATCGAGAATGAGGATGGCAGGATTCTTGAGGATTGCGCGCGCGATGGCGACGCGTTGACGCTGGCCTCCCGAGAGTTTGATGCCGCGGTCGCCCGCCAGCGTGGCGTAGCCCTCGGGAAACGCCTGGATAAACTCGTGCGCGTTGGCACGTCGGGCGGCTTGTTCGATTTCTGCTGTGCTGGCGCCCGGCTTTCCATAGGCGATGTTTTCCGCGATGCTCCCACCGAAAAGCAACACCTCCTGCGGGACCATGGACATTTGACCGCGAAGCTCGGTGAGCCGGTAGTCGCGGGCGTCGCGGCCATCGATCAAAATGCGACCGGCCGAAGGGTCATACAGGCGGAGCAACAGGGAGATGAGCGTGGATTTGCCGGCGCCGCTCGGGCCGACGAGTGCAATTCTTTGTCCGGAATCTGCCGCGAGGTTGATTGCTTGAAGCACTTCGACCCCTGGTCGCGAGGGGTAGTTGAAGTGGACGTTCTCAAACACGACATCGCCTCGAAGCCGGGGCAAGGTGGATGGCGGCGCCGGACCAAGGCGAGCCTCGACTTCGCCGGTTTCCCGGAGGAGCTCCCGAACTCGCTGAGTGGAGCCGATGGCCTTCTGGAGCTGGCTGTATAACTCGGCGAACTGGCCCATTGCTCCCGCCACAAAGGTCGTATAGAGACCGAAACGAGTGAGCTCGCCGAATGTGATCTCGCCCTGTTGCAGAAGTCGCGCCCCCGACCAGAGCACGAGCACGATGAAACCGAACAAGGCGAAAATGATGAAGGCGATGAACGCCGACCGCAGCCGGGCGCCGCGCAAGGTGGTGGTTAGGAACGATCCCAATCCCTCGTGGTAGCGATTGAGTTCATAACCTTCGTTGGCAAACGCTTTGACGTTCACGATGCCTTGGAGGGTTTCCTCGACAATCGTGGCGGTATCGGCCAGGCGATCCTGCGCCTGGCGGGAAATGTTGCGTGTTTTGCGACCGAACACCACGGCGGCCGCCGTCACGACGGGAAGGCTGACGAGCATGATGCCGGTCAATTGCAGCGAGGTGACTGCGATCAGCGCGATGCCGCCGATCAGTATGGTGGTTTGGCGAAGAAACTGCGGCAGGATGGTGATCAGCGTGTCCTCAATCTGGATCAAGTCGCTGGACAGACGACTGGCCAACTCCCCGACGCGGCGTTGGGCGAAAAAGGTCATGGGGAGCGAGATCAATCGCGCGTAGGTATCGCGCCGCAAATCGACGAGGCTGCGTTGCCCCGCCACCGCAAACGAAAGCGAGTGGAAGAAGGAAAGACCGGCTTGCAGCGCCAGAATACCCATCAGGAGAAGCGCCGTGCGATCCGCGTCTGCCATGCTGGTGCTGCCTTTGGTGAGCAGAGCGGCGTCGATGATGCTCCCCGCCAGGTAGGGGAACGACAGACTCAACAGGCTGGACGCAAACAAGGCTGCCACGGCGGCGCTGAACCGTCCCCGATAGGGACGGAGATACCGGAACAGCTCCAACGCCTGGCTGAGGGTCTCCCGATCCAGCTTCGCTTTCGGGAGTTCGACCCCGGCCTGGTCATTGCGTGAATAGCGCGCCATGCCACCATTCTAGAGAAGAAACGTCCCCGCGCGAGCCGCAAACTCGAAGCCAGCGGAACGCAATCTGAGGGTCATTCACCTCAGCGCTTCAGGGGGCCCCCTCCAGATGAGTCGCAGGCAGTCCAGTCGGAGACGGGATTGTTGGAGGGCCGCGGCCAATTCCTCCTGCTGTGCCTGGGCCAGTCTAACCTCTTGCGGGCGAACGTGGTCGTTCACCTGCGCAAGCGTTTGCAGGCGCGCGACCTCGTGGCCAAGCATCTGGTTCATTTCTTCGAGGGCAGACTGTCGCAGTGCTGTGGCTCTGGTTTCTGCCAGCATCGCGCCTCTCTGGAGCATGGCGGGGAGTGTCCGTCGGGCGAGTTCGGTATTATCAATTAGTTTGTATGGTGAACCTTTCTGCAGCCCTCGTTCCAAAGTTGTGCCGCAAAAGGCGCTGGTGACGTCCTCGAGTTTGTGGGTTACCACCAGGCGAACCGGTGTCACCGGAAGAAAGCGATCCAGATGCAGACGTGGCGCGGCGAGGGCTTCCAAGACATAGATGAGCTCGAGCAGCAGCGTCCGATCGTTCGCCGTCGGCAGCACGGCGAACGCACAATTCCCCGTTTCGGCTCCGAGCAACAAGTCCATGGCGCCCGTGACCATCGGATGATCCCACGTTAGAAAGCCGACCTCTTCCCGGCTGAGCGCCCGGCGGCGGTCGCAGGTGGCGATCATTCCTTCGGCTGGCATGGAAGGAAATGAATCGGTGATGATGCCTTGGGGATTCAACAGCCAGGTGTGCGGAGCCAGTTCCTCGATATGAACTCCATAATGATCGAAGACATCCAGCAGGTAATCCTCCAAATCCGGCCGCCCTTCTTGTTCCTGAATCTGGCGGATGATTTCTTGCGCCGTTGCGGGACGGAAGGAGTTCATCTCGAGCAAACGGTCCCGCCCCTGTTCGAGGAGTTGGCGAATTTCACGGCGCGCGGTCGTGGTCTTTCTCAAGAGATCAGCCAGCTCCTGTTCTGCTGCGGCGCGGTCCGCCACGGAAAACTCGAGGGCCAGGTCGTGGACGGATTGGCCAAACTGACACCATAGTTCATTGCCGCCCTCGAGATTGCATTCAAAGGCGTTCAAGCCTTCGTGATACCAGCGGGCCAAGACTTCCTGCGGGCTGTCCGCGAGATAAGGAACATGGATCTGGATGTCTTCGCGCTGTCCGATTCGGTCCAGGCGTCCGATGCGCTGTTCGAGCAGTTCGGGGTTGAGCGGCAGGTCAAACAAGACAAGGTGATGCGCGAACTGGAAGTTGCGTCCTTCGCTCCCGATCTCCGAACAGATCAGCAACCGCGCCCCGTCGGGTTCGGCGAACCATGCGGCGTTGCGATCCCGTTGCACCAGTGTGAGTCCTTCATGGAAAATTCCCGTCTTGATGGCCAGGTGCCGCCGCAGCGCCGCGTCGAGGGCTTCGGCTTTTTCAATGCTCCGACCGATCAATAACACCTTCTGTGGTTCCAGCTCTTGCAGCAGTTCCACCAGCCAGAGAACGCGCGGGTCTTTCGCGAGATCAAAAGAACTCTGTAACCGGGTGTCCCCGGCATCCTCGGCAAACTCGGTCGAGACACGATCCAGCCACTGCTCCGCTTCCGGGCCGGCGTGCAGTTTGACAAGTCGGGCGGTGCGTTTGGGAAAGCCTTTCATCCCGGCGCGGGTGTTGCGGAACAGCACACGGCCAGGGCCGTGCAAGTCCAACAGGTCTTCGAGCAACCCCCGTCTGGCTTCCGCCTGACCTTGGCTCAGTTCCGAAAGACGTTGCTCCAACCGGGCGTCATGCGCGAGCAAACGGCGAAGCAAGGCGATGTCCTTCCGGGTGAGTTCCTTTTGGGCCTGCAGTTTTTCGGCAATCCCAGCCGTAGCCCGGTAATCCTTCGCTTCGGCCTGAAAAGTCGGCAGGTCGCGATAGCGATCCGGGTCGAGCAAATGCAGCCGGGCAAAGTGGCTCGCCACCCCAAGCTGTTCCGGCGTAGCCGTCAGCAACAAGAGTCCCTCCGACCTGCGGCTGAGGTCATCCACGACCTTATACTCGCGGCTGGGCGCGGCTTCGGACCATTGCAGATGATGGGCCTCATCCACCACCAGCACATCCCAGCCGGCCGCGACTGCCTGTTCCGACCGGCGCGAGTCACCCGCCAGGAAGTTGATGCTGGTCAGCACGAGTTGATCATCCAGAAACGGGTTCGCGCCCGCTTCGCCGTCTTCGATGGCGGCGCAACGTTCCTCGTCGAAAATATGGAGCCACACGTTGAAGCGACGGAGCATTTCCACGAACCACTGATGCACGAGCGATTCCGGGACCAACACCAGAACCCGATTGGCCCGTCCGCTCAACACCAGGCGATGCAGGATGAGACAAGCCTCGATGGTTTTTCCAAGCCCCACCTCGTCCGAGAGCATCACCCGCGCGGCGTGGCGGTTGGCGACCTCTTGCGCGATGTAAAGCTGGTGGGGAATGAGATCAATACGACCACCGAGGAAGCCGCGGACGGGAGACTTGCGCGAGCGGTGAAGCAGATCCAGTGTGCGGCGGCGAAGATCAAACGCGGTCGAGGTATCAAAGCGTCCCGCAAACATCCGCTCCTGCGGCCCCTGCAGACTGAGCCGGTCGCTCAGTTGGGCTTCGGGCAACCGCTGGTTTTCTCCGACATAAATCAGCAAGCCTTGTTGCTCGATCACCTCCTGGATAATGAAATCCTTGTCCGCCTGGGTTCTTGCCGTATCACCGATGCGGAAGCGCACCCGTTTCAACGGCGCATGGTCCGCGGCGTAAGTGCGTGTTTCGCCGGTCGATTTGAACTCAACCTGCACGCGACCGCCTGCGGTATGCACGACGGTGCCGAGTCCAAGCTCCGGCTCCGACTCGCTGATCCACCGTTGGCCTTTGATGAACCCACTCATGCAATTGCGTCGGGGTGTATGCAAGTTTTGACCGGCAAATGCAACTTCTGAAATTGGGCCCTGCAGTTCTTCCCCCTCCGTTCCCTGTGGCGCATGTTGGTCGCGATTTTGCCGCCATAAGGGACTCAGGCCTGCTCAGGGAGGCGTCTGGACGCGGTAGAACCGCGCAGGATAAGTGTCAAGGACGTCCGGGTCGGTCGTCTGCAAAGTGCCGCCAGTGCCCAGGATACCGTTGGTGAGAATGCTCCAGTGACCGCTGGGCTGTGACCCAAAGGTCCGCGTGCGCCGGGGTGGCAAGGGCAAGCAGGCCGCAGACAAAAGCGAGCGCCAGGGCGATTGGGCAACCGCTGGCGCCTGGCATGGACGCTGGCGGACGCGTGACAAAGTTGAGGCGTCCACCAGCAAATGCAAATGAATACATACAACCAGGGGCGCCAAGAGGCGGCCTCTTTTGCGGGCGTTTGGCGCGCGCCTGGGGGCACTTAATCGCGGACGCAGCGAACGGAGAATCCTTTTCCAGTGCGGTCAGCAAAAGAGCCTACCTCACCACTGTCGTCGTAAATGGTAAAGCACCATGCGCTGAATTCATCATCGCCAGCGGTAGCGGTCCACCAACTGCCCCAGAATCGCAGATGGTCAAAAGCGCCAGCGTAGCCACGGTAGCCTCCGGGAAGGGCGGTAAAACCAGCTTCGTTGGTGGCGTCGGTATTGGGACTTGGCCAATGGGCGATGCCGGTTTCTTTTAGTTTTCCGCCGGCCAAGGTATCACCACCCAAGCCATTGATTAAAGTTACCCAATCATTTGTTGTGGCAACATGCCACCCGGCTGGAGCCAAGCCACGCGGGTCGTTTACGGCATACCAAGGGTATAACTTGCCATAGATGGCTCCTAACGCCGCGTCGTTATTGTAATAGCACCAAGCACCTGAGGTTAATGCGAACCAATTTGTTGAGACGGTAACCTCTGGAATCGAGTCGCCATTGCGGTATTTGGTCGTTTTCAGGTTTCCGACGAGCCATTCCTGGGCGCCAATCTTCACGACCTGGTAAACATTACCATCAATGTCAGTCACAGTATTATCGCGATGCAGCCGATAGAATCGGTTGCCGGCACCGATTGGAGTGGTGAGTTTCTTCAGGCTGCCTTCGGTCACAGCCCCCGAGGTGTCCACCTGGGTCCATGCCGTCGGAGCCGCCAAGTCCGACTTCGCTTCGAGTCTGAAGCCTGTGGCTGCCGCCAGCCAGGCAATCACGACGTTGGTGCCGGAGCGGGAGATGGCGAGCCTTGGGGCCTC